>NZ_JBWKDT010000013.1:0-116942 GCF_056435785.1 Streptomyces sp. NPDC043870 | reverse complement strand
GGAGGGTTTGTACACCCCGAAAGCCGACCCCACAAACAAAAACACCCCCCCCCCCCCCCCCCCCCCCCCCCCCCCCTTGGGTCCCTGTCACCTCAAGCGGTCAGCCGCACAGGCCCGCCGGGCGGGTGCGGGTGACCAGGTCGGTCCAGCCGGTCGTGCCGTCGATCCAGACGACCTGCCTGCCGGAGACCGCGGCCGGGGAGAGCTGTTCACCGCGGTTGCAGGAGACGCGCTCCTGACGGCTGCCGTCCGTGGTCAGCTGCCAGAGCTTCGGCAGCGTCTCGTTGCGCCACTGCGTGTCGGGCAGCTGGCTGTTGACGGTGACCGCGTCCTCGGAGACGGTCAGGTCGAAGGCGATCAGCGCGCGGGGCTTGGCCTCGGCACTGATGTCGTACGCGTTGCTGCCGTCGAGGGAGGCGCGGCGTACGCCCATGCGGCCGTCGTCGTTCAGGTTCTCGTCGGTCAGCCAGAAGACATGGCTGCCGTTGAGGCCCGTCTGGCCGATCCCCTGCGGGTCGCCGAGCTGCTCGGTCAGTTTCTTCGTCCCGGCCTTGAGGTCGTAGACCTCGACGCCGAGCTTGTACTCGGTCGCGCCCGGGTACAGCTTGGCGTACGCGAGCTTGCCGTGCGCGATCGACGGCAGGGCGGTGCCGAGGAGGAAGCTGCCGCCGTCCACCAGCGTGGGCTCACGGTCGCCGGGCCGCAGGAAGGCGACGTGGCGGTCACCGAAGATGCCGTACGTCTCGAAGGCCACCACGCCGTTCTCGACCCGGAGCCCCGCGATGTCGCTGTTCGACGTGTACAGCTTCTTGATGGGTCCGCCCGCGAGCGGACGGGACAGGATGTCCAGGCTGGTGGTGCCGTACGCGGCCCAGACGACGGTCTTGCCGTCCGTCGCCGGGTAGACGTGGTAGCGCCCGTCGTTCGGGCTCACGAGCTTCGGTGTGCCCTTGCCGTCCGCTCGGCCCGCGTAGACGGAGTACGGCTCGGAGCCGT
This sequence comes from Streptomyces sp. NPDC043870, assembly GCF_056435785.1. Classification (NCBI taxonomy): domain Bacteria; kingdom Bacillati; phylum Actinomycetota; class Actinomycetes; order Kitasatosporales; family Streptomycetaceae; genus Streptomyces; species Streptomyces sp. NPDC043870. The sequence goes on along the minus strand of NZ_JBWKDT010000013.1, from coordinate 115,946 downwards.
CGTCGTTGGACCTGGAGACGGTCCACCAGCCGCCGCCCGCCTGGACACCCGTGCCGGCGATGTTGAGCTTGCCGAAGAGCTGGTCGGAGTCGACGCCGAGGGCGTCCTCCCAGCCCGGCACGATGCCGTGGGCGTTGAACGACCGCTTCACGGCGGTCAGCTGCTGTGCCTCGACACCCAGGTCCTTCGCCGCGGCGAGCACCGCGTTGCGGCCCTCGGTGAAGCCGTCGAGCGGAGTCATGTACTCGGACAGGGCCTTGTACACGATCCGGTCGGCGAGCCGACCGCCCAGGTCCTGGCGCATGTCCCACAGCGCGCCGGAGAAGATGGTGGAGTTCAGGTGGACGCCGCCGCTGTCGGTGCCGTAGGTCACACCGAGGAAGTTCTTGGCGGTGGTGGCGCCGTCGTCGAGGTTGCGCAGGGCGCAGTCGCGCGGTGCCTTCGTACGGCACAGGTCCTCGCCGATCAGGCCGGCGTTCGGGTCGTCCATGGACTGCCCGGACGCGGTGACGTCGATCGCGTTGCCGAAGTAGTCGGCGAGGGCCTCGTTGAGGGCGCCGGACTGGCCGGCGTAGACGAGGTTCGCGGTGTTCTCGACGACACCGTGGGTCATCTCGTGGCCGACGACGTCGAGGTCGGCGGAGAGCGGCCTGAACTCGTCGTCGCCCGATCCGTACACCATCTTCTGGCCGTCCCAGAAGGCGTTGACGAAGGAGCCGCCGAACAGGGTCACGCCGACCAGCGAGTTGACGGCGGTACCGCGGCCGTCGAGCCCGTTCCTGCCGTGGTTCTCCTTGAAGTAGTCGTAGACCTGGCCCGCCGCCCAGTGCGCGTCGACCGCGCCGGCGTCGGTGGCGCCCTTGCCGAAGTCCGCCGCCGCGGAGCCGAACACCTTGATTCCGGCGGGCCATTGGCCGACGGCATCGTTCACGTCGACGCTCGAGGCGTCCCACGTGCTGAGCGTGTTCCTGCTGCTGTCGGCCATGCGCGCGTAGTCGGTCATGACGTACTCGCCGCGGGAGGCGTCGAGATAGAGATCCAGGCCGACCTTGGTGCCGTTCAGCCGTACGCCGCTGCCCTTGGTGCCGGGGTGGGCGGCCGGATCGTCCGCCGCGGCCCGCGCCGAGGCCTTCCCGGCGGCGGCGTTCGGTGCCGTGCCGGGGGTGCCCGTCGCGGCCTGCGGCCGGGTCAGGGTTTTGAGGCCGCTGTACTGCAGCACCGGATAGCCGGACCAGGCGTCGACGTAGACCTGCTGCAGCACCGGCTCGCCGGTTGCGGGGTTCGTGCCGCGTACGGTCACGTGGTACGCGAGCACGCCCTCGCCGCGCGGGATGACGACGAGTCCGCCCGCGATGCCACTGAGCGCCTTCGCCTTCGCGGACTTCTGGCCCTCCTCGCGCACGGCGTCGGCCTTGGTCAGCTGCCCGCCGCCGAGCCGCCGGGCGGTGGCGGCGACCGCGCGGCGCACCGCCACGTCCTTGGCGACGGCGGGCTCCGTGCCGGTCGTCAGACCGGTGAAGTACTTGCCGGAGGTGCCGGTGACGACGCGCTTGCCGCCCGCGGTCTCCATCCTTACGACGTACTGGCCGCCGAGCACCGGGATCCCGCGGTGCTTCTGCTGGAGCCGTACGGTCTCGTCCGCGCCGCGCTTCAGTGTCCCGAGCGGGGCGAGGTCGCGCCGCGGCTCGGCGATGCGGTAGCGGCTCTCCTTGGCCGCGAGGTGCCCGCGGGCCGCGTCCGCCGGGGCCGCCTTGGCGTCCACGGCCTCGTGCAGGCCGTCGACCAGGGCGGGAGTCGCCGTGTCGTCCCCCGGAACGACCTCGACGGGCGGTGCCGGCGGCGGGGTCGCCGCCTGGGCCGGAACCGCGGTGATCAGGAGGCCGGCAGCGGCCAGGAGCGCGGCGAGACCGGCCCCCCTGGGCATCCCCCCGGACACGCCGGGTCTCGGTCCTCCATGGTTCTTGCTGGGCTTGCGCACAGTACGTACCCCTCCCACGTGCTTGGTCAGAGCCGGTTCAGGTGGTCATGGCCATGCAACCCGTGAGGTGCCAACCGATCAATGAGCCAGGTGCGTTGACAAGTGGACATGCACACTTGTGTGTCCCGTGAAGAGAGAGTGAGAATTCCCCGCATGATCGAGGGGGAGTTGCACACCCTCGGCCTGGGGGCGGTCGAGGAACGCGCGTACGAGGCCCTGTTCAAGGAGCACGCAAAAGGGACGGAGGAGTTGGCGCGGCAGCTGAAGCTGCCGCAGCACCAACTGCAGGCGGCTCTCGACCGGCTGGTCGAGCACGGGCTCGCGCTGCCGCCGCGCGTCGGCGGTGCGCTGCCCCGCCCGGCCGCTCCGGCTGCCGCGATCCGTACGCTCATTCACCGCCGTCAGGCCGAACTGCATATGAAATCGGCCGAACTGGAGCGATTACGGATGACCGCCGACCAGCTCGCAGGCCGGCTGGTGTCGGGGGCGCCGACCGCGCCCGGAAGCGGCATCGAGGTGGTCAAGGGGCAGCGGGCGATCGGGGAACGGGCCGATGACCTGCTGGCCTCCGCGGAGCGGGAGGTGGTCATCCTGGACCGGCCGCCGTACGTGAAGGGGCAGCGGGGCGACGGCGGTCCGGGGCCGCACGGGCTCGACATCGAGGGCCTGCTGGACCGTGGGGTGGTGGTGCGTACGGTCCTCGACCGGGACGGCCTGTCGACGCCGGAACGGATGCGTTCGCTGAGCGCACTGGTGGAGCGGGGCCTGCGGGCCCGGATCGCGCCGGCCGTACCGACCAAACTGATCGCCGTCGACCGGCGGATCACCCTCCTGCCGCCGAGCGACGCGGCCGATCCACGGGCGTCCGCGCTGGTGATCGGTGAGGGCCTGCTCGGCAACGCGCTGGTGCCGCTCTTCGAGACCGTATGGGACCGGGCCACTCCGCTGGGCGGCTCCGGCGGGCCGCTGCCGACGGCGCAGAAGGAGCTGCTGGCGCTGCTCGCGGCCGGGCTCAAGGACGAGGCGATCGCCCGTCGGCTGGGGGTGCATGTGCACACGGCCCGGCGGCGGATCACGCGGCTGCTGGAGTCGCTGGGCGCGGAGACGCGCTTCCAGGCGGGAGCGCAGGCGACCCTGCGGGGGTGGCTCGACATGTGAGTGGTAAGGATGGTGAGCATGCAGGGAAGCGAGGGAAACGTGGGGTGTATGCGCTGGAAGAGGCCCGTTTTGTGGTCCGCCGTCGCTGTGCTGACGGCGGCCGCGGCGTGTGTGGGGCCTACGGCTACGCACTCCGCGGCACCCCTCATGCCCGCCAAGCCCCGCCCCCGGGCCAAGGGGCCCGCGCCGCAGACCTCGGCCGTGCCGTCCGACGGGCTCCGTTCGGTCGGTGTGCTGCTCGACGACAAGGACCACTGGTGCACGGCGAGCGTCGTCGACAGCCCGCGGGGCAATGTCGTCGCCACGGCCGCGCACTGCGTCTTCGAGTACGGGACGTACGCGAGCGACTTCTCGTTCGCGCCGGGCTTCCGGGGCGGCGGGAAGGGCTCGGCCCCGTACGGGACGTGGAAGGTCGCCGCGATCCAGGTCGACGACCGCTGGCGCAAGGACGAGGACGACGCGGTCGACTACGCCTTTCTGACGCTGGAGCCGGACGCGCGGGGCCGTGAGGTGCAGGACGTGGTGGGCGCGACGGTCCCCGACTGGTCGTCGAAGCCGCGCCGCCGGGTCACCGTGGTCGGTTACCCGAATCCGGACCACAATCCCGCGAACCGCCCGATCACCTGCACCACCGACGCCCGGCACGACGCCGACCAGCCCGCGGAGATGGTCCGCATCGAGTGCGCGGGCTTCTGGGACGGCACCAGCGGCAGCCCGTGGCTCGCCGACTATGTGGACGCGGCTCGGCCGGGCCGAGTCATAGGCGTCCTGAGCGGCGGCGACACGGACACCGAGTCGACAGCGGTGCTCTTCGACGCGCGTGCCCGCGCGCTCTACACGAAGGCGACGCGCGCGGAGGGGTGACCGGGGCTCCGCCCCGGACCCCGGAACTTCAGTCTCCCCCACCCCCTGCGGGCATGGGGAACCCCCAGCGGGCCGGCTTTTCCGGCCCGTTGGGGGTATCTCCCGGGCGAAGCTCCGGAATGGACCTGGGACACGGCCAAGGCCGTACGGGGTCCGCGGCGGAGCCCCGGTTCACACGGTCTACGCCGCCACCGGCACCACAACCTCCGCCGGGGCCAGGGCGATCTCCAGGACCTGGCGGACATCGGTCACCGGGTGGACGTCCAGCTTGTCGAGGACCTCGGCCGGGACGTCGTCCAGGTCGGCCTCGTTGCGCTTGGGGATCACGACGGTCGTGGTCCCCGCCCGGTGCGCGGCCAGGAGCTTCTGCTTCAGACCACCGATCGGGAGGACGCGCCCGGTCAGCGACACCTCACCGGTCATGGCCACGTCCGTACGGACCAGCCTGCCGGAGAGCAGCGACGCCAGCGCCGTGGTCATCGTGATGCCCGCGCTCGGGCCGTCCTTCGGGACCGCGCCCGCCGGGAAGTGGATGTGCACACCCCGGTCCTTCAGGTCGGCGACGGGCAGTTCCAGTTCCGCACCGTGCGAGCGCAGGAAGCTCAGCGCGATCTGCGCGGACTCCTTCATGACGTCACCGAGCTGGCCGGTCAGGGTCAGCCCCGCGGCTCCCGTCTCGGGGTCGGCGAGCGACGCCTCGACGTACAGGACGTCGCCGCCCGCGCCGGTCACCGCGAGACCGGTGGCCACGCCCGGCACCGCGGTGCGGCGCTCGGCCGGGTCCTGGGCGGACTCGGGAACGTGGTGCGGCCGGCCGACCAGCCCGCGCAGCTCCCCTTCCGTGACGGTGAACGGCAGCTCCTGCTCGCCCAGTTCGTGCTGGGCTGCGACCTTCCGGAGCAGCCGCGCGATCGCACGCTCCAGGTTCCGCACGCCCGCCTCGCGGGTGTACTCACCGGCCAGCTTCCGCAGCGCGGAGTCGTCCAGGACGACCTCGCCCGGCTCCAGGCCGGCCCGCTCCAGCTGGCGCGGGAGCAGGTGGTCACGGGCGATGACGACCTTCTCGTCCTCGGTGTAGCCGTCGAGCCTGACCAGCTCCATCCGGTCGAGCAGGGCCTCGGGGATGGCTTCCAGGACATTCGCGGTCGCCAGGAAGACGACGTCGCTCAGGTCGAGTTCGACTTCCAGGTAGTGGTCGCGGAAGGTGTGGTTCTGCGCCGGGTCGAGGACTTCGAGCAGCGCCGCGGCCGGGTCGCCGCGGAAGTCGGAGCCGACCTTGTCGATCTCGTCGAGCAGGACCACCGGGTTCATCGAGCCGGCCTCCTTGATGGCGCGGACGATACGGCCCGGCAGCGCGCCGACGTACGTACGCCGGTGGCCCCGGATCTCGGCCTCGTCCCGTACACCGCCGAGTGCGACCCGGACGAACTTCCGCCCCATCGCGTGCGCGACGGACTCACCGAGCGAGGTCTTGCCGACGCCGGGCGGGCCGACGAGCGCGAGAACCGCACCCCCGCGCCGCCCGCCGACCACGCCCAGCCCCCGGTCGGCGCGCCGTTTGCGCACCGCCAGGTATTCGGTGATCCGTTCCTTCACGTCCTCCAGGCCCGCGTGCTCGGCGTCGAGGACCGCCTTGGCACCCTGGATGTCGTACGCGTCCTCTGTCCGGTCGTTCCACGGCAGCTCCAGGACCGTGTCGAGCCAGGTGCGGATCCAGGAGCCCTCGGGGCTCTGGTCGCTGGACCGCTCCAGCTTCTCGACCTCTTTGAGGGCTGCCTCGCGGACCTTCTCGGGGAGGTCCGCGGCCTCGACCCGGGCGCGGTAGTCGTCGGACTCGTCGCCGTCGGACTCGCCGTTGAGCTCGCGCAGCTCCTTGCGTACGGCGTCGAGCTGGCGCCGCAGCAGGAACTCCCTCTGCTGCTTGTCGACGCCCTCCTGGACGTCCTTGGCGATGGATTCGGCGACATCCTGCTCGGCGAGGTGCTCGCGGAGTTGCTCGGTGGCGAGCTTGAGGCGCGCGACCGGGTCGCTGGTCTCCAGCAGCTCCACCTTCTGGGCGGTGGTCAGGTACGGCGAGTAGCCGGAGTTGTCGGCGAGGGCGGAGACGTCGTCGATCTGCTGGACACGGTCCACGACCTGCCAGGCACCGCGCTTCTTCAGCCAGCTGGTGGCGAGCGCCTTGTACTCCTTCACCAGTTCGGCGACGGAGCCGGGCAGCGGGTCGGGCACGATCTCCTCGACCCGGAGACCCTCGACCCAGAGGGCGCCGCCGGGGCCGGTCGTACCCGCGCCGATCCGCACCCTGCTGCGGCCGCGGATCAGCGCTCCGGGGTCGCCGTCGGAGAGCCGCCCGACCTGCTCGACGGTGCCGAGCACACCGGTCGCGGCGTACGTCCCGTCAATGCGCGGTACGAGCAGCACCCTTGGCTTGCCCGATGCCGAACGGGCGGCTGCCTGGGCGGCCTCCACCGCGGCCCGTACGTCGGGGTCGGACAGGTCGAGCGGTACCACCATCCCGGGCAGCACGACCTCGTCGTCGAGCGGCAGCACAGGCAGGGTGAGGGCGTTGTTGTACGCCGAGGACTCAGCAGCCATGATCTCCCCTTCGGCAGTCAAGTTGAGTTGTATGGACTCAATGCAGAAGGACCCCCGGATGTTCCCCCGGAGGTGTTCGCTGTCAGCGATCACCGCTGTCGCACTCCGTGACCGATCAGATGTAATAGGCGCATGACGAAGCCATCTATTACGCACGAGTCGTCGGTCACGCATGCGATACGGGCTTGGGTGGGCGGGTGGGTCGTCTCGCGGGGCGCCGCGGAACCCGTCGCCGAGCCATGGGGCCTCACGGTCGATGTCGGGCTCCCCCGGCACACGACCCGACATGTCCTCACCGACAGCAGCGAGGCGGCCGTCCGCGCTGTCGCCGCCGCGGCCCGGACTCCGGGGCTCTGGCTCAAGGTGTTCGAGGAGCCGGAGCGGGTCCTCGCCTGGCTCGGGCCGGACTGGACGCCCGACGAGCCCGGGTTCCTGATGACGGCCGGACTGCGTCGGACGGAACCCGCCCCCGTGCCCGCCGGCCACCGGCTGCGCACCTGGACGCGGGACGGGGTCACCCGGGCCCTCGTCACGACCGCTGACGGCGCGTTCGCCGCCCGCGGTCAGATCGCGACGACCGGTGCCACAGCCGTGATCGACCAGATCGAGACCGCCCCCGAGCACCGGCGCAAGGGTCTGGGCAGGCTGGTGATGCGCACGGTCCAGAACGCCGCGGTCGAACGGGGTGCCACCACGGGCGTACTGGGTGGGACGCCCGACGGGCGGGCCCTGTACGAGTCACTCGGATGGCGCGTGATCGCCCCGCTCGTCAGCGTCTACTTCGACGCCGCCCGGCCGGAGTAGGCAGCGGACCCCGGACGGCCGGGGGGCCTCCCGCACCCGCCCGGTTCCCTGCCGTGCGCCCATCGGCGTACCACCGGCCAGCACAGGACACCGGTCAGCAGCGCAAGGGGATGACCCCAGTTGCTGAGCGGGTCCTCGTACGCCAGCAGGTCCTGCACCAGCAGCACCGACACCCACCCGAGCGCCGCCGTCCGCACGACCGGGGTGAACAGCCCGGCCAGCGCGCCGACGCACGTCAGCAGGCCGAAGCTGATGCCGTAGTCGAGCCGGTGCAGAGACGTCTCGGGCAGCTGCCCGGCCATGACGGAGAGGCCGACCGGGATCTCCGTGGCGAGCGTGGCCACCACGTGCCCGCCCAGGAACACCGCGGCCGCGCGCCACGAGCCGATACGCCGCTCCAGCGCCGTGAGGACGAACACGAACCCCACGGCATACGGCGAGGCCAGCCCGCCCGCGACCCACAGGGCGCTGGCGACGAGCACGAGCAGCGGCGTCACGCTGAGATGCGCGACGTCCGTGCTGGAGCCGCGCAGCAGGGCGGAGACGGTGGCCTGATCGCCGTACTCGGCGAAGAGGGACGTCGCGACGAGGACGAGGGTGTAGCAGAAGGTGAAGGGCGTGCCGGCCGGAGTGGGAAGGAGCCGGGCGAGCCGCCGCCACACGGGGGCGGGACCGGGCGGCGCGGCCGCGGGCTCAGGCGCGGACAACGGCTCGCGCGCCGCCGCGAGCCGGGGGCCGGGCGTCGGCTCCCGTAGGGAGGCCGACTCCCGTACGGCCGGGGTCTCGTGTGCGTACGGGGTCTTCCGGACGACCGGGGTCTCGTGCGTGGGCTCGGGTGCGGGTGAAGGCGCGGACGTCCTTGTGCGTCCGGCCGCGGGCTCCGGGGCGCGCGGTGGCGCGGACGACGCGGTCCGCTGGGTCGGGACACCGCCCAGCCGTTCGGCACCGGCGTACTCGGCCGGCTCCCGTGACTCAAGCCGCTGCACCGCGCGAGGCTCCTTCGTATCGACAGCCCCCGAACCCTGCCCAGTCAACGCGATCATCACGCGTCCCGTTCCGTGAAGCACACCACAGGGGACCACTTCTCGGCCCCGTCCCGCGTTCCCGTGAACCGGGCGGCCCGCCACGAGCGATAGAGAGGGCGTGAGACTGTTGCGCCCCACGGAGGGAGACCGGGACGACGACGCGGCGCTGCTGCGTGCCGTCGCGGACGGGGACCCGGAAGCGCTCGCTGCGCTCTACGACCGGCATGCGGGCTGGCTGCACGCCCGGCTGACGCGACGATGCGGCGATCCGGAGACCGTACGGGAAGTACTGCAGGACACCTTCGTCACGGCCTGGCGGTCCGCCGGTGCGCATCGCGGCGGGGAGGCGGGCGGCTGGCTCTGGGTGATCGCGGCCCGCCGACTGGTCGACGCCCGCCGCGCCCGGGCCCGCGCCGACGAGCCGGCTCCCGTCGGGCAGTTGCCGGTCGCGACCGCGCCGTCGGCGGAGGAACGGGTGCTGGCGGGGCTGGAGTACGGAGACGTGGGCGCCGCGCTCGGCCGTATCTCGCCGGAACTGCGGGACGTCCTGCGCGCCACTGTCATCGACGGCCTGACGACCCGGGAGGCGGCACGGCTCCTGGGCATCCCGGAAGGCACGGTCAAGACCCGGGCCCAGCGCGCCCGCCGCGCACTGCGCGCCGCGCTGGCCGAACAGGCACCGGGCACAGAGGCGTTGGGAGGCATGGCATGAACGAGCCCGACTGGCATGTGAACGACCTTCTGGCGGCCGGTTACGCGGCCGGCACCCTGCCCGAACCGGACGCCTGGTCGCTGGAGAAGCACGTCGAGTCCTGTGCCGGCTGTGCCGCCCGGGTCTCGGCCGCGGTCCGCGCGACTCCCGCCGGCCCCGCACTGGACGCCGTCCGCGCGGCCGTCCTGGCGGAGGCGGCCCTTACGGCGGCGAGCGCGGTGCCTCGGCGGCGCGCAGTCGGCTCGAAGCCAGGGCCTGCCTTCCGGATCGGGCCGGCAGCGACCTCTGCGGCTACCGCCGTGGGGCGAGCGGGGTCCGGTGCGTGCGATCGCGAGGCGGGGGAGGGAGTCATGGCGGAGCCATGGCGACCGACGGCAACGCGGCGAGGTGCGGCACCAGGGCCTGCGAGCCCGGCAAGATCCGGAAGACAGGCCCTGCGTGCGGCGATGCGCGGACTGCGGGCCGCGGGGCCGGCATTGCACGGGCCGTGGCTGGCCGCGCTCGTGGTGGTGGCAGCGGCCGCCGTGGGACTGGCCTACGGGGCCGGGTTCACCGGTGCGCGTCAGCTGTTGCTGGCCGTGGCGCCCGTACTGCCGCTCGCGGGGGTGGCGGTGTCGTACGGGCGCCACGCGGATCCGCTGTACGAGGTCGCCGCGGCCACGCCGTCCGGCGGGCTGCGGCTGCTGCTGGTCAGGACCGCCACCGTACTCGCGGTGAGTGTGCCGCTGCTGACGTCGGCGGGCGCGGTGCTGCCGCCCTCGGCGGGGGCGCCGGGGGCCGCCGCGTGGCTGCTGCCCGGTCTGGCGCTCACTCTCGCGGTCCTCGCGCTCGGTTCGTACATCGGGTGCCGCACCGCCGCCGCGGTGGTCGCCACCGGATGGCTGGCCGTGGCCGTCGGTCCCGCGCTCCTGACGGGACGGCAGCTCGGCGGGACGGCCGCCGCACTGGCCGAGCACCTCGGCCCGTACCTCTCCGGCGCCACGGCGCAGTCCGCCTGGGCCGCGGCGGCCGCGGTGTGCGCGGGACTGCTCGCCGTGCGCCGGCACGCATTCGACGCTCCGCACTGGGGCCACTGGGGTCACTGGGGGAATCCATGAACACGAACACCGTAAGAGTCCGCGAGCTGACGGTCCGGCACCGCAGGACCGTCGCGCTGGACGCCGTGGAACTCGGCTTCGGCACCGGCGTACACGGGCTGCTCGGCCCGAACGGCGCGGGAAAGACCTCGCTCGTCCGGGTGCTGGCGACGGTCGCGGCACCCTCCGGCGGGCGCGTGGAACTGCTCGGCCGGGATGCCTCCGGGCACCGGGAACGCACCGAGATCCGGCGCCGACTGGGCTATCTGCCACAGGAGTTCGGCTACTACCCGGGCTTCACGGTGCGGGAGTTCGTCGCATATGTGGCGTGGCTCAAGGAGATGGCTCCGGCGGCGGTCCCGGCCGCCGTGGAACGCGCGGTCGAACGGGTGGGGCTCGCGGACCGCATCGACGCGAAGGTGAGGACGCTCTCGGGCGGCATGGTGCGGCGCGTCGGCATCGCCCAGGCGATCGTCAACGAACCGGAGTTGCTGCTCCTCGACGAGCCGACCGCCGGTCTCGACCCGGAGCAGCGCGTCGAGTTCAGAGCACTGCTCCGGGACGTGGGCACCGCTGCCACCGTGATCGTCTCCACGCACCTCGTCGAGGACGTCGCCGCGGCCTGCGGCGAGGTGACCCTCCTCGACGCCGGCCGGGTCGCCTTCCGCGGCACGACCGCCGAACTGACCGCACTGGGCAAGGACGCGGCGGACGACTCCGCCAACGCCATCGAACGGGGCTACACCATCGCGCTCAAGGCCCATCGCGACGCCGCACCGGCGGCCGGCACCCCGGTGGGAAGGACCCGATGACCACCGTCCACGCCACCGGCACACCGGACGCGCCCGCCGGGACCCGTTCCCGGCCCGGACGCCTGCCCCGCTTCCTGCCCCGCTCCCTGCGCACCGAACTGCGGCGCGGCATCGGCCCGTGGACCGGCGCGGCCGGCACCATCGCCGTCGCGGTCGCCATGTACGCCAAGGCCGACTATCTCGGTGGCTGGCAGGGCCGCTGGACCGAGGCCACCGACCTCCTGCGGGTCGTCGGGGTGCTGCTCTGCGGGCCGCTCTCCGCCGCCGCGGGCTGCTGGCACGGCGGGCGGGAGCGGCGCCGCGGCACCGGCGAGTGGCGTGCCTCGCTCCCCCGCAGCCCGTTGCGCCAGACCCTGCTCGCCGCCGCACCCGCCGCCCTGTGGCCCGCTCTCGGCTATCTCGCGGGCGCCGCCGGATGTCTCCTGGCGACCCTGCCGTACGCCGCCGGCGGCGGACCGTTCCTGTCGCTCGTCCTGGCGGACGCGGTGGTCCTCGCCTCGATCGGGACGGTCGGCTTCGTGCTCGGACGGGTGGTCCCGTGGCGGTTCACCGCACCGCTGCTCGCCGTCGTCACCTACGCCGGCCTCGGTTATCCGGCCTACGGCGAGTCGGGGGCCCGCTGGCTGGACCCCGCCAACCAGCACATGTACGTCTGGGACCGGCCCGTCTGGTGGTTCGGCGCGGCGAGCATGGTGTGGGTGGCCGGTCTCGCCACCGCCGCACTCCTCGCGTACGCGGCCCGGCGCCGCGGCTTCGCGCTCCTGCCGCTGACCGCCGCCTGCGCCGCGGCCGTACTGATCGCCCAGACGGGGGACGAGGTCTGGCGCCCCGACCCGGACGCCGCGCGCCTGGTCTGCGACAACGGCACACCGCAGGTGTGCCTGCCGCAGGTGGACCGGCGGCTGCTGCCCCAGACCTCGGCCGCGCTCGCCGGTCTCAACGCGAAGCTGCGCGGCATTCCCGGCGCTCCCACCCGCTGGGTGAGCAGGCCCCTCGGGGCGAAGGCCGGCGAGGCCCAGCTCCCCGACCCGGCATTCGGCGCGGTGCGCGGCCGGCTGAAGGATCCCCTCGCCTATGCCGACTCCGCGGTGGACTTCCTGTTCATGGATTCCTGCGCCGACAGCGACTTCGCCGCGCCGGGCTGGGAGCGGGCCTCCGCCGTCAACACCGCCGTCCATGAGTGGCTGTCACCGGCCGACGGCCTCGGTCCGCTGTTCGGCCCTGCCGAGCGGCGCCATCTGGCCCGCCTGGAGGCCAAGTCCCCCGCCGGACAACGCGCCTACCTCACCCGCTACCTGGCAGCGAACACCTGCAAGGCAGAGGAGGTGCCGGTCCCATGAGCACGGCCCTCCTCTCGCACCGCGTCCTGCACGCCCGCTCCCTCGTCCTGTACGCCCGCTCCCGCGGCCTGCCCGCCACCCTCGCCGTACTCGCCGGCACCGCGCTCGTCGCGGCCTGGGCCGCGCGGCAGTTGCAGAGTTCCCTCTCGTACGACCACACCGCGCGGGTCCCCGTCGTCGTACTCGCCCCACTGCTCGCCGCCGGGGCGATCGGCACCGGCCTGTTCACGCACTCCGACGAACTGGACCGCACCGCCGTACGTCCCTGGTGGCTGCGCCGGCTGCGGCTGCTGCTCGGGCTGACCGGGTGCGCCGGACTGCTGCTGGCGCTCTCGGTGCCCGGACACCCGGAGGCGTTCGGCGCCCCGGCCATGGTGCGCAATCTGCTCGGCGCGACGGGTGTGACGGCGGGTGCGGCGGTGTTCCTGGGGGCGCGGCTCAGCTGGCTGCCCGTGACCGCGTACCTGAGCGCCGTCTACCTGGCGGCGCCACGCACCCCGGGTGGTGCGGCGGCCGTATGGGCCTGGCCGGTGCAGCCGGGGCCGGAGGCGGCGGCGTGGGCGGTGGCGCCGGCCGCGTACGCCGCCGGATGCGCCCTGTACGCCTGGCGCGGTGCCCGGCCCGAGCGGAAATAGCCGGACGGGCCGCGACTGGTCTCAGTAGCCTCGGGCCATGGAGCTCGTCAGCGATACCACCGGCCCCCGGACCCTGGACCGCCGCGAAGGACCGTACGGCGAGGTCGTCCTGCGCGAGCGCGGCGGACCGCGCGGCCCCGTCCACGAGATCATCGCCAACGGGTGCTTCCTGATGGACACCTCCGACGGCCGCTCCGAGCGGCTGCTGATCGACGCCGCGCTGGCCGCCCTCGGGACCCGCCGGGACCCCGCCGTGCTGATCGGCGGGCTCGGCGTCGGCTTCTCGCTCGCGCATGCCGCGGCCGAGCCCGCCTGGGCGCGTATCGCCGTCGCCGAGCGCGAGCAGGCGATCATCGACTGGCACGTGTCAGGACCACTGCGGCAGATCTCCGGCGCCGCGTTCGCCGACCCGCGGACCGTGATTCTTCACACGGATCTCGTGGAGTACGTCCATAACTCTTCGGATACGTACGACGCGCTGTGCCTGGTCATCGACAACGGCCCCGGCTGGACCGTCACCGAGGACAACACGAGCCTGTACTCACCGGCCGGACTGGCCGCCTGCGCACGGCTGTTGACCCCGGGGGGCGTGCTCGCTGTCTGGTCCGCACAACCGTCCGCCGATTTCGAGGAGTCATTGCGGAATGCCGGATTCAACGGGGTAAGGACCGAAGAGATCCACGTTGCCCGAGGCGTACCCGACGTGGTCCATCTCGCTGTTCGCCCTGCGTAGCCGGGAGCCGATCGATGCCCTTACGCTGACTGACCTGACACACCGATCTACACGCAGCTCGCAGTGCGCGACAGGGGCGGGGCGATGGAGCAGACACACACCAGCAACAACGGCGCCGCGTCGTACTCGACGGCCAGTGCCCAGCGCCGGGTGCTGGTGGTCGAGGACGACACCACGATCGTGGAGGCCATCGGCGCGCGGCTGCGTGCCGAGGGCTTCCTGGTCCAGACGGCGACGGACGGGCCTGCGGCCGTCGACGCCGCCGAGGCCTGGCAGCCCGACCTGATGGTTCTCGACGTGATGCTGCCCGGCTTCGACGGGCTGGAGGTGTGTCGCCGGGTGCAGGCCCAGCGGCCGGTTCCGGTACTGATGCTCACGGCCCGCGACGACGAGACCGACATGCTGGTCGGGCTCGGCGTCGGCGCCGACGACTACATGACCAAGCCGTTCTCGATGCGTGAGCTGGCTGCCCGGGTGCACGTCCTGCTGCGCCGGGTGGAGCGTGCGGCGCTCGCCGCGGTGACACCGCGCAGCGGCATCATGCGCCTCGGCGAGCTGGAGATCGACCACGCCCAGCGCCGGGTCCGCGTCAAGAGCGAGGACGTGCACCTCACGCCCACCGAGTTCGATCTGCTGGTCTGCCTGGCGAACACCCCGCGGGCGGTGCTCTCCCGGGAGCAGCTCCTCGCCGAGGTCTGGGACTGGGCGGACGCCTCCGGTACGCGCACGGTCGACAGCCACATCAAGGCGCTGCGCCGCAAGATCGGCGCCGAGCGGATCCGTACGGTCCATGGCGTGGGCTACGCGCTGGAGACCCCGGCGCCATGAGCCGGCCGAGCCGGCTCCGGTCCGGGCTGGGCTCGGTCGCGATCTCGATCAAGACCAAGCTCGGCGCCCTGGTCGTGGTGTCGGTGCTGATCACTTCGGGGCTGGCGCTGGTCGCCATCAGGACCGGTGCGGAGCTGCGCTACATCACCGTCTTCGCCATGATCACCACGCTGCTGATCACTCAGTTCGTGGCGCACGGCCTCACCGCCCCGCTGGACGAGATGAACACGGTGGCGAAGTCGATCTCCCACGGGGACTACACCCGGCGGGTGAGCGGCGCGGACCGCCGCGACGAGCTCGGCGACCTCGCGAACACGATCAACCGCATGGCCGACGACCTGGAGGCCGTGGACCGGCACCGCAAGGAGCTGGTCGCCAATGTGTCGCACGAGCTGCGCACCCCCATCGCGGCGCTCCGCGCGGTCCTGGAGAACGTCGTGGACGGCGTCTCGGCCGCCGACCCCGAGACGATGCGTACGGCGCTGAAGCAGACGGAGCGGCTGAGCCGGCTGGTCGAGACGCTGCTGGATCTGTCCCGGCTCGACAACGGTGTGGTCACGCTCAAGGCACGGCGCTTCGAGGTCTGGCCGTATCTGTCGGGCGTGCTGAAGGAGGCCAATCTGGCGGCCGGCCGGCGCGGGCTGCCCTCCGGCTCCGGCAGCCACACCCGCAAGGACGTCCATCTGCATCTGGACGTATCGCCGCCCGAGCTGACCGCGCACGCGGACGCCGAGCGGCTGCACCAGGTGATGGCCAATCTGATCGACAACGCCGTGAAGCACTCCCCTCCGCACGGCCGGGTCACGGTCCGTGCCCGCCGCGGGCCGGGGGACGAGTCGCTGGACCTCGAGGTGCAGGACGAGGGTCCCGGCATTCCCGAGTCGGAGTGGCACAAGGTCTTCGAGCGTTTCAACCGCGGCAGCGTCCCGTCGCCGCACGGTCCCGGCAGCGACGGCGGTACGGGCCTGGGCCTGGCGATCGCGCGCTGGGCCGTCGAGCTGCACGGAGGCCGGATCGGGGTGGCCGAATCGGAACGCGGCTGCCGCATCCAGGTCACCCTTCCGGGAATCCCTCAGCAGCGTGGTTGACGTAGGGTTCGAAGCGTAAGCAATCCGGAAGCCCGCGTTCTTCGCGTCGGTGACCGGGGAGCACACAGGGGTGCGGTCCCGGGGGCCGCAGCCAGGCTCTCGCGTACCCTTACCAAAGGGGAACCACACTTGTTTCCCGCCATTTCCTGCGCCGAAACCGGCTGTCCGGTGTGACTTAGGCGACGATGACCACGCCCGGCCTGCACCTCCCGGCCGTGGAGGCGTAGCCTTTATTTCCGCTGTCCATCACCTTGTGAAGCGGAAGAGGGCGGTTGCCGCCGTGTCGTCTCAGTCCCCCAGTAACTCGAGCACTTCGACCGACCCAGACGGGCAGGGGAAGAACCCCGCTGCCGCGTTCGGTCCCAATGAGTGGCTCGTCGACGAGATCTACCAGCAGTACCTCCAGGACCCGAATTCGGTCGACCGTGCCTGGTGGGACTTCTTCGCCGACTACAAGCCGGGCGCCGCCGCCGCGGGGGCGGCGGAGCCCGCTCCCGCCGCCGAAGGCACGCCGGCGCCGAGCTCCGCACAGGCTCCGGCGCCCGTGACCCCCACGGCCCCTGCCGCGCCCGCGGCTCCCGCCGCCCCGGCTCCGGCTCCGGCGAAGCCCGCCCCCGCCCCGGCCGCTGCGGCCCCGGCTCCGGCCAAGCCCGCTGCCGCTCCGGCCCCGGCGAAGCCCGCCGCCAAGGCGGCCGAGCCGGCCAAGGCCGCTGCCGATGGCCCCGAGCTGGTCACCCTCCGCGGCCCCTCCGCCGCCGTCGCGAAGAACATGAACGCCTCGCTGGAGCTGCCGACGGCCACGTCCGTCCGCGCCGTCCCGGTGAAGCTGCTCTTCGACAACCGGATCGTCATCAACAACCACCTCAAGCGCGCCCGGGGCGGGAAGATCTCCTTCACCCACCTCATCGGCTTCGCGATGGTGCAGGCGATCAAGGCCATGCCGTCGATGAACTGGTCGTTCGCGGAGAAGGACGGCAAGCCGACCCTGGTGAAGCCGCCGCACGTCAACTTCGGCCTCGCCATCGACCTGGTGAAGCCGAACGGTGACCGCCAGCTGGTCGTCGCGGGCATCAAGAAGGCCGAGACGCTGAACTTCTTCGAGTTCTGGCAGGCCTACGAGGACATCGTCCGCCGCGCCCGCAACAACAAGCTGACGATGGACGACTTCACCGGTGTCACCGTCTCGCTGACGAACCCCGGCGGCCTCGGCACCGTCCACTCCGTGCCGCGTCTGATGCCCGGCCAGTCGGTGATCATGGGCGTCGGCTCGATGGACTACCCGGCCGAATTCCAGGGCACCTCCCAGGACACCCTGAACAAGCTGGGCATCTCCAAGGTCATGACCCTGACCTCGACGTACGACCACCGGGTGATCCAGGGCGCCGCCTCCGGCGAGTTCCTGCGGATCGTCGCGAACTACCTCCTCGGCGAGGACGGCTTCTACGACGAGATCTTCGAGTCGCTGCGCATCCCGTACGAGCCGGTGCGCTGGCTCAAGGACATCGACGCCTCCCACGACGACGACGTCACCAAGGCCGCCCGCGTCTTCGAGCTGATCCACTCCTACCGGGTCCGCGGCCACGTCATGGCCGACACCGACCCGCTGGAGTACCGCCAGCGCAAGCACCCCGACCTGGACATCACCGAGCACGGGCTCACCCTGTGGGACCTGGAGCGCGAGTTCGCGGTCGGCGGCTTCGGCGGCAAGTCGATGATGAAGCTCCGCGACATCCTCGGCGTGCTGCGCGACTCGTACTGCCGCACCACCGGCATCGAGTTCATGCACATCCAGGACCCGAAGCAGCGCAAGTGGATCCAGGACCGCGTGGAGCGCCAGCACGCCAAGCCGGAGCGCGAGGAGCAGCTCCGCATCCTGCGCCGCCTGAACGCGGCCGAGGCGTTCGAGACCTTCCTGCAGACGAAGTACGTCGGCCAGAAGCGGTTCTCGCTGGAGGGCGGCGAGTCCGTCATCCCGCTGCTCGACTCGGTCATCGACTCCGCGGCGGAGTCCCGCCTCGACGAGGTCGTCATCGGCATGGCCCACCGCGGCCGCCTGAACGTCCTGGCGAACATCGTCGGCAAGTCGTACGCGCAGATCTTCCGCGAGTTCGAGGGCAACCTCGACCCGAAGTCCATGCACGGCTCCGGCGACGTGAAGTACCACCTGGGCGCCGAGGGCACCTTCACCGGCCTCGACGGCGAGCAGATCAAGGTCTCGCTCGTCGCCAACCCCTCGCACCTGGAGGCGGTCGACCCCGTCCTGGAGGGTGTGGCACGGGCCAAGCAGGACGTCATCAACAAGGGCGGCACGGACTTCACCGTCCTGCCGGTCGCCCTGCACGGTGACGCGGCCTTCGCCGGCCAGGGTGTCGTGGCCGAGACGCTGAACATGTCGCAGCTCCGCGGCTACCGCACCGGCGGCACGGTCCACATCGTCATCAACAACCAGGTCGGCTTCACCGCCGCCCCGGAGTCGTCGCGTTCGTCGATGTACGCGACCGACGTGGCCCGCATGATCGAGGCGCCGATCTTCCATGTGAACGGTGACGACCCGGAGGCCTGCGTCCGCGTGGCGCGGCTCGCCTTCGAGTTCCGCCAGACGTTCAACAAGGACGTCGTGATCGACCTCATCTGCTACCGCCGCCGCGGTCACAACGAGGGCGACAACCCGCAGTTCACCAACCCGCAGATGGTGAACCTGATCGACAAGAAGCGCTCGGTGCGCAAGCTCTACACCGAGTCGCTCATCGGTCGCGGCGACATCACGCTGGAAGAGGCCGAGCAGGCGCTCCAGGACTTCCAGGGCCAGCTGGAGAAGGTCTTCGCGGAGGTCCGCGAGGCCACCAGCCAGCCGGCTCCGGCCCATGTCCCGGACGCCCAGGCCGAGTTCCCGGTGACGGTCACCACCGCGGTCTCCCAGGAGGTCGTCAAGCGGATCGCCGAGTCGCAGGTCAACATCCCGGACCACATCACCGTCCACCCGCGTCTGATGCCGCAGATGCAGCGCCGCGCGGCCTCGGTGGAGGACGGCACGATCGACTGGGGCATGGGCGAGACCCTGGCCATCGGCTCGCTGCTGATGGAGGGCACCCCGGTCCGGCTCGCCGGCCAGGACACCCGCCGCGGCACCTTCGGCCAGCGCCACGCGGTCCTCGTCGACCAGGAGACCAACGAGGACTACACCCCGCTGCTCTACCTCACCGAGGACCAGGCCCGCTTCAACGTCTACGACTCGCTGCTCAGCGAGTACGCGGCGATGGGCTTCGAGTACGGCTACTCGCTGGCCCGCCCGGACGCGCTGGTCATGTGGGAGGCGCAGTTCGGTGACTTCGTCAACGGCGCGCAGACCGTCGTCGACGAGTTCATCTCCTCGGCCGAGCAGAAGTGGGGCCAGACCTCCGGCGTCACCCTGCTCCTGCCGCACGGCTACGAGGGCCAGGGCCCGGACCACTCGTCCGCCCGCCCGGAGCGCTTCCTCCAGATCTGTGCGCAGAACAACATGACGGTCGCCATGCCGACGCTGCCGTCGAACTACTTCCACCTGCTGCGCTGGCAGGTCCACAACCCGCACCACAAGCCGCTCATCGTCTTCACCCCGAAGTCGATGCTGCGTCTGAAGGCCGCGGCGTCGAAGGCGGAGGAGTTCCTCACCGGCGGCTTCCGCCCGGTGATCGGCGACACCGCGGTCGATTCGGGCGTGGTCGACCCGGCCGCCGTCCGCAAGGTCGTCTTCACGTCCGGCAAGGTCTACTACGACCTCGATGCCGAGCGTCAGAAGCGCGGCGCCAAGGACACCGCGATCATCCGTCTGGAGCGCCTGTACCCGCTGCCGGGTGCCGAGCTCCAGGAGGAGATCGCCAAGTTCCCGAACGCCGAGAAGTACCTGTGGGCCCAGGAGGAGCCGGCGAACCAGGGTGCCTGGCCGTTCATCGCGCTCAACCTGATCGACCACCTGGACCTGGCGGTCGGTGCGGACGTCCCGCACGGCGAGCGGCTGCGCCGTATCTCCCGTCCGCACTCGTCGTCCCCGGCCGTGGGTTCGGCGAAGCGGCACCAGGCTGAGCAGCAGCAGCTGGTGAACGAGGTCTTCGAGGCCTGAGTACGAACGGAGGGCCCGGCCCGCGCGAGCTGATCGCGTGGGCCGGGCCCTCCGGCGTTGCCGCGCCGGGCGGTGTCCGGGTCAGATGGTCTGCGGCTCGAAGTCCCAGTAGGGACGGTTGCGGGAGCGCGCGGAGACCGTGTGGACGTGCTGGGGGCCGAGCGTCGCCGCGAGATCGCCGAGCGCCTCCGCCTCCACCTTGTCGGCCCGCTGACGCTCCCGCAGGCCGCGCAGGTCGGCCGCGTACGCGATCCGCGAGGACAGCGTCAGCGGATGCGTCCGGCCGAGGACCTCGGTGGCCCGCTCGATGGTGGTCCTGGTCAGCTCGGCGGCGCTCTCCGGATCGCCCACCAGGTTGCGCAGGGCCGAGGCGTTGATGGCGCAGCCCAGTGTCCAGGGGTGGTTCTCGCCGACGGCCCGCTCCATGTCGACGAGCGCGTTCTCGACGAGTACGTGCGCCTGTTCCCGGTCGCCGACGTTGCGCAGGATCAGGGCGTGGTTGCCCCGGGTGCCCGCCACGTACGGGTGGCTCTCACCGAGCATGTCGGCATAGCCACTGACGACGCGTGAGCTTATGTCCCTGGCCTGGTCGATGTCTCCGTGCTCCCGTGCGAAGCAGCACTGGCTGGCGGCGAACATCATGGTGAGGGGGTCGTTCTCGCCGAGGACACGCTCGGCGCGCTCCAGGACCCGGGTGAAGACCTCCTCGGCCTTTCCGCGGTCACCCATGCGGTAGTGGCACAGGGCCAGGTTGTGCTCGCCCCGCAGGGTCTGCGGATTGTCCCGGCCCATGACGAGCCGGTGCACGCGGACGCTCTGCGCCTGGAGGGACTCGGCCTCGTGGTAGCGGCCGAGCAGTCGCAGATCCGTGGCGTAGTTGATCTCCGAATAGAGCGTCCAGCTGTGCCGGGGCCGCAGCAGCTGCTTGCGTGCTTCCAGAGTGCGCCGGTTGAGCTCCAGGGATTCGGAGTACCGGCCGAGCAGCCGTAGCGACATGGCCAGATTGTTCTGGGCGTTGAGGGTGCGCGAATCCTGCTCGCCCAGCAGGTCCCGGTACGCGGCGAGGAGCCAGCTGGACAGCTCCAGGGCCTCGTCGTACCGTCCCAGCCCGCGCAGATCGGCCGCGAGACCGCCGGCTGCCCGCAGGTGCTCCAGGTCCTCCGGGCCCCGTTCGGCGCGCAGGTGCTCGACGGCGGCGCGCTCGATGGCTTCCGTCCCGGCGTAGTCGCCGAGGGCACGGTTCAGGTTGCCGTAGTGGTAGCTGAGGTCCCAGATCCTCGGGTGGGTGTCGCCGAGCAGCTCCTGCCAGGCCCTCATGGCCCGTTCGCCGAGTTTGATGCCCGCCCGGTACTCGCCGGAGAGGTACATGTAGCGCAGGCAGTTGAGGACCAGGGTGTGGACCGCGGGGTCGGTGCTTCCCAGCACGTCGGCCGACTTCAGGTGCGGGGTGATCTCCGCGTACCGCGGCCAGAGCCGGGTGTCGGTCGGGCGCCCCGGATCGGCGCCGGCGAGGGCCCTGCGGACGACCTCGACGAACTCGCCGCGGTCCCGCTCGGGCATGTCCTTGTGGACGATCTGGTGCACCATGCGGTGCAGATAGAGCGACTCCCCGGCCGACGACGCCTCGTCCGCGAGCGACTCGTGCGACTCCAGCCGTACGACCGAGTACTGCCGCAGCTGGGCGATCGCCTTGTTCCACAGCAGCGGGTCGTTCATCAGTCCGGACAGCTGCTCCGGGAGCGCGCCGGGGGGCATTTCCTTCAGCAGCCGCACGGGAACGGAGCCCGGGGCGAAGAAGGTGCACAGACGCAACAGGTCGACGGATTCCGGGACCGTCTCGCGGAGCTTGTTCAGCAGTATCGACCACGCGGTCTGGAAGGCCAGCGGGAAGTCGGCGGAGACCTTGACGACGTCCTGGTCGATGCCGCCTTCGAGGAGCTCGATGTACTCCTCGACCGACATGTCGGAGTCGTTGAGCCAGCCCGCCGTCTGGTCGAGCAGCAGCGGGAGGTCCTCCAGCGCGTGTGCCAGCTGGTCGGCCTCGGAGTGGGTCAGGCGCGGGGCGCGGCGGCGGATGAAGGCGACGGACTCCTCGCGGTCGTAGACCGGCACCTCCAGCAGATTGCTGTTGTGCTCGCTCCACTCCGGGTTGCGCGAGGTGATGAGTACGTGGCCGGGGCCGGTCGGCACCAGGTCCCAGATGTGCTCGGGCTCGTCGGCCCCGTCGAGGACCAGCAGCCAGCGCGAGTACGGCTCGCCGCGGCGCAGCGCGTCACGGACGGCGCGCAGCCGCTCGCCGTACTCGGCGCCGGTGGACAGGCCCAGCGCCGGGGCGAGTTCGGCGAGCTTCTGCCGGTAGGTGACGCGCTTCTCGGCGGACACCCACCACACGACGTCGTACTCGGAGCCGAAGCGGTACACGTATTCGGCGGCCAGTTGGGTCTTGCCCACGCCCGACATGCCGTGCATGGTCACGACGCCCGCGCCGGGCCCGGCGTCCTGGAGGGCGTGGTACGCCGAGTTGAGCAGGCTCTCGCGGCCGGTGAAGCGGGTGTTGCGGCGCGGCACGCCGCCCCATACCTCGGGGGTGTCCGCGGGGTAGCGGGGGCCCTGGCGCGCATCCGCCGGCGCCGCGAGCGGTTCGGTGGGCAGGTCGAGGCGGGCGAGGAGGCGCCGTTCGGCCTCGTCCGCGCCGACGTTGGTGAGGTCGGCGGCGGCGAAGACGGCGGTGGCGGCAGGGAGGGTGGAGGTGGTGACGGAGACGGCGGCGAAGCGGTCGGGGTCGGCGGCCACCACCTCGCGCAGCGCCCTGTTCCACTCTTCGTGGCTGCGCGGGCCCAGCTGGAAGTACCAGTCGCTGAGCAGGACGAGGATGCGGCCGGGGGCGAGCATCAGGTCCTGCAGGTTCTCCTCCAGCGGGGTCTGTACGGGCGGGTCCCAGCGCTGGAAGACCACGCGCATGCCGCGCCGTTCGAGCCGGTCGCCGATCCAGGCGGCCCAGGCCCGGTTGAAACCGGCGAAACTGATGGTGACGGTACGCGCCCCGGTTGCTCCAACTTGCTTACGCGCTCCGGGCATTCAACCGTCTCCCTGCTTCGTGGCAATCCATATGAACATACAACGGGACGCGGCTTCACCGCTGAGTTCCGTTGCGCTGGCACCAGATCACGCGCGCGGTGTTGACATATGCCGCCGCCCTCGCCAAGTGCCCCAAAGGGGGCGGACGATCAGCCAGATGGTCGTAGAGCGCGATCATCTCGTTGACCACGGTCCTCCCCTCCCGGGTGAGCGCCCCGGAGGCCGCGAGGACGGGGAGGACCGCTCCGACCTGTTCCCGGCAGCGGGCGTGCTCGGCCCAGGCCATGTCACGGTGCGGGACGCTCTGCGCGCCCAGCGCGAAGCGATGCCAGTAGTCGGCGAGCGCGAGGTGCGAGTACGCCCCCTGGAACAGACCGTCGAAGGGCCGGGGGTCGGGCCGCCAGGGCGCGAAGTGCCGTGGCACGGGGTCCTCGTGGTGCAGCGGGGTGTGCGCGCAGAGGGCGGCCAGTTTGGTGTGCTGCAGCTCGTGGACCAGCGTTGCCGCGAAGTAGGCGGGCGTGGACGGCTTGCTGCTGAGGACGGCGCCGAAGGCCTCGCGCCGGGTGCCGCTGCAGTGCGAGGCGCTCTCGCCGCTGGGCCCGGAGCCGGGCGGCGGCGCGAGTGGCACCAGACAGCGCAGCAGGACCGCCGCCTCCGTGACGCGGTGCTCGCCACCGATCCGGAGCAGGGGCTCGACCCCGGACCACGACTCCGCCCATTCCTTGCGTTCGCTGTCGTCGAGCCCGGCGGCGGCGCTCAGCCCGTGCCGCTCCAGGCCGCTGTCCGCGGTGCGGTACGGATGGAGGTCGTCCAGGGGTACGGGGCCGGCGTCCGGCAGCATGGCGGGCAGGGTGAGCACGGACTGCCAGCGCGGGTCGTCGCAGTGCGCGGCGCCACCGGGCTCCGTCCGTACGGTGACGGTGAACGCCGCGGCTCCGGACCGGCGCAGTGTCAATCGTCCGTCGTCGAAGGCGAGATCGACGGGACCTGCTGAGGAAGCGCGCAGACTCCCGAGGGCCGGGAGCGCCAGCAGACCGTCGTGGGCGGTGAGCCGGGCCGTGAAGGACAGCCCGGCGCGGATCGCGCACGCCGCGGCCAGCGCCCCGAAGTGGTTTAGATCCACTGTGAGTTGAGGCTCCGGGGAAGGACCGGTCAGTCCGTGCAGACAACGCTGCGCCCAGGGGCCGGTCAGCGGATGGAGCAGCAGGGCCCGCACGGCGCCCCGGTCCGCGCGGTCGGCGGCCTCCAGCAGCGCCCAGTCCTCGTTCAGCCGCCGCAGCGCCTGCGGTGCGCAGACGTCGGCCGGGGCGGCCCGCGCCGCGTCGAGGAGTGCCCGCAGCAGCACGAGCCGGCGCGTGTGCTGGTCGCGTACGAGCAGACCGAGGGCCTCGGCCCCGCCTTCGGTACGGCCGAGTTCGCGCAGGACCCGCTCGGGGAGCGCGGGGCTCACCGGACGGCTCCCGCGGTTGCGCCGGCCAGCCGGCCCGCCACATGGCGGATCAGCCGGTCGAGGTCGGCGCAGTAGACCGACGGGTTGGTGAAGCCGCCTCCCGCCCGGTAGCGGTGGGCGTAGTGGCCGCCGCCGCAGACGGTGAGCAGCGGGCAGGCGCGGCACTCCGCGGCGAGTGCGGCCGCGCCCGCCTGCCGGGCGGCGATCCCCGGGTGGTCCAGCGCGTCGTCGAAGGTGTGGCGGAAGACGTCCAGTCCGGTGGCGGCGGCCGTGTCGTAGGCGGACTTGAGGGAGTCGACCTGCTCGATGGCGCCGTCGGTCTCGACGACGACGGCGTTGACGGGGTCGAGCCCGAGGGATTCGGTGGCACCGGGCAGGCCGAGGAGCAGGGCGATGCACTCCTCGAAGAGCCGGATCCGGGTCTCGCGCCGCCCCGCGGGCCACCACCGGTCGAAGACGGCGACGAGCCAGTCCCCGTAGGGGGCCTTCTGAGCCGTCCCGGCGACGGACGACACGGCCGAAGGCCGTCCCGGGGGGCCGGGGGCGCAGCCCGCAGGCGTGCCGAGCCCCGGCGGCGGACTCGTCCAGTTGCCGTGCGGCAGCAACAGATCCACGGCCGGGGGCTCGAGCGTGAGCAGCGACTCGTACATCTCGACGGGGTCGGTCCGCGGATCGACGACCGTGAGGATGCCCGCGTACGCGTCCGGATGGCGCTCGGCGAGCAGCCGGGCCCCGCGCGAGGCGGCGGGCCAGGACGGCCGTCCCGCGTGGTCGGTGCGCCGGGTGTTGTGCGCGGCCAGGCCGCCGTCGAGGCTGAGACCGATGCGTACGCCGTGGCGGGCGAGGGTGCTGACGCGGGCGTCGGTGAGCAGGGTCGCGTTGGTCTGCACGGTGGCGTGGACCGTGCAGCGCGCCGGCACCCGGTCGCGTACGAGCTCGGTGAAGGCCGCGAGCCGCCCGGCGCCCGCGAGCAGCGGCTCGCCGCCGTGCAGGACGAGCGAGAGTTCGCGCAGGGCGTGCGCCTCGGCGTGCTCGGCGATCCGGGCCGCGGTGCGGTCGAGGACCGCGGGCGACGCGGCCGCGGGCCGGTCCTGCCAGGTGCGGTCCGGGCCGGCGTAGAGGTAGCAGTACCGGCAGGCCAGATTGCAGCGGCCGTGCGCCTTGACGATGAACTGCCCGAACGGCACACGGGGCATCGTCCGACGAGACACTCCGGCACCCCCATGCTTCACGTACCGTGGGACGGCCCCCGCTGCCGGTCCGAGGCGAGTATCCCTGGCGGGCCCGTCGGGCAAACCCGCACCAGGGAAGGTTGTCCTGTTCGACGGAGTCCCGGGCCGAAACCGTGCGGCTCAGAACGCGTTGGTGAAGCCCCAGAGCATCTCGCGCGGCCGCTCGGCGCGGCCCCGCAGATCCTCCAGCACTTCGGACAGCACCGGGTGGTCCAGCGTCCGCAGCTCCTCCAGGTCGAGGCCCAGCAGATCGGGCAGCTCGCCCCGTGGCTCGTCCGGTCCCGCCGCACCCTTGTGCACCGACTCGCTCATCACGCCTCCCCGTTGCCGTGTCCGCGCCCCGTGTGCCGCGGACCCGCGCTCATCGCTCCAGCTCGGCCAGCCGCTCCGCGGTGGCTGCGCCTTCCGCTCCGCCGCCCTCCGGCAGCTTGCGCCAGTCCCGGGCGGCGGCCCGGTACGCCTCACGTGCCGCCCGCGGCCGGCCCGCCTCCTCATACGTCCTACCCCGCCAGTGGTTGGCCCTAGCACCCAACACCACGGCGTCTTCGCGCAGTTGTGGATTCTCCAGCTCCGCTTCGGCCGCCCGGGCGGACTCCGCCGCGCCGCGGAACGCCTCGGCGGCCTCGTCGAGCCGGGCGGGTCTGCCCAGGCTCTCGTACGCGGCCAGATGGGACCTGCCGAGCTCCAGCCAGCAGTCCGCCGCGATCAGCGGATCGCGCGCCTCCCGCGCCGCGAGCCCGAAGAGATACTCGGCCTCGCGCAGATCCACCCGGTCGTCCGTCGCCCGGTGCCGCAGCATCAGTGCCCGGCCCAGCATCAGCAGTCGCTCGGCCTGGTGCGCGCTGCCCGCCGCCGTCTCCGTACGGCAGTCCCGCAGCACCCGGACCGCTGTGCCGATGTGCGCCCGGCCGTCCGCCAGTTCCGCGCGGCGCAACAGGGCGCTGCCCCACTCGGCGAGCAGATCGGCATGCGCCTGGGAGTCGCGCGGGACGCCGCGCGCGGCGCGGGAGAACGACTCGGCGGCACGTTCGAGCCGGGCCGGATCACCGGACCGGTCGTACTGGTGCACACCGGCGCGCCCCGCCCTGGTCTGCAGCGACGCGCGCAGCCGCGGCTCCTGGACCGTCTCGAGCGCCTGCTCGATCAGGGTCTCGGCCTCGTCGACACCGTCGCCGGACCGCAGCAGGGCGTCCACCAGGTCCAGCAGGATCCGCTGGCGGCCGCCCGCGGTCTGCCCGCCGCCGTCCGCGACGAACGCCTTGCGCAGCGAACGCGCCGCCTGCCCCGCGTACACCAGGGACTGCTCGGCGTCGGCCGTCGCCCCGGAGAGCCGCAGCAGCGTCCTGCCGTGCGCCAGCGGCAGACTCACGGGCCGGTTCTCCTGGTCGGGCCAGACGTCGGCGAAGGCCTCCAGCATGCCGACGGCACCCTGCAGCAGGGCGGTGTCACCGCCGAGGCGCCACTGGGCCTCCAGCGCGCGCACCCGTTCCAGGGTGAGCCGCAGGGCCTCCGCGGAGTCGAGACCGGGCGCGGCGCAGGCCGCCGTGTACTCACGGTCGGCGCGGCGCAGCAGCTCCAGCGCGCCGCGCCGGTCGCCGCGGCGCCGCCGGTCGTCGGCCGCGGCGTGCAGGACCTTGGCCAGGACGGCCCGTTCGCGTACGGCACCGGGATACGCCGAGGCCCGTTCCGCCGCGCGCTCGGCCTCCCGCAGCAGCTCGCTGCCGCCCTGGACCTCCCACAGCCGCAGCAGGCAGCGCGCGAACTCCGCCCACAGCTCGGGGTCGGAGCTCGCCCGCGGATCGCGTTCCGTGGCGCCACGCAGCAGCTGTACCGCGTCCATCAGGTACTGCACCATGCCGTCCGCCTCGAACTGCCGCAGCAGGGTGCGGGCACGCTCCACCGCGGCGTGCGCCGTCCGGCCTGGGTCGGGCCGCTCGACGCTCCCGTACGGCGCGAACTGCTCGGGAAGCGGCATGAACCGTTCCAGGACCCGTGCCGCGACCTCGGCGAAGGGGTGCGGAACGCGCTGCTTGCCGTTCTCGCCGTTGTCACCGTTGTCGCCGTTCTCGCCGCCGTCGTCGTCCGGGCCGCCGGGCGGGTACGGGCTGTGCCTGCCGTCGTCCAGCTGGGCGAGGGCGAGGGCCGGGAAGTTCGGCCCGCCCTTGCCGAAGCGCTGCTCGATGTACTCCGAGCAGTGCTTGAGCACGAGCAGCGCCTCGTCCCGCCCCAGCGGTCCGAGCAGCGCCTCCTGGACGCCCGGGGCGAACTCGTACCACTGTCCGTCGTCCCGGCCGCCGCCCTTGGCGCGCGACAGCAGTCCGCTCAGCAGCACCTCGGCGAGCTCGGAGGGTCCCGAGTCGGGCAGCATCGTCCGCTGCACCAGCTGCATGACGGGCAGATACAGCGGGGCCGCGGCCAGATAGACCGCGAGCTGTCCCGCGGCGGGGGAGGCCGCCGACCGGAAGGCGCTGACCAGCCGGAGGGAGGAGGGCCTCGGGCCGGGGCGGGCGGCCGGCGCGGCGGGATGGTCCGTACGCACCCAGCCGACCGCGCCGGAGACCCGGCCCGCGCCGGTGCCCGACAGCAGCCTGGCCCAGGCGCCGAGCGCGCCGGCGACCGGCGGCAGTACGGGGACGGGCAGCTCGCCGTGGACCGCCCGGGGCGGCACCGCGGACTCGTCGGTGACCTTCAGGACGGCCGCGCCGGCGATGCCTTCGCCGCGGGAGAGCACACCGTAGGTGACGGGCAGCCTCGTACGGCTCCACAGGCGCTGCGGCAGGGGCTGCACGACGGCGGCGGGTGCCTGCCGGGCCAGCTGGTGCAGTAGCCGGTGGGCGCGTCCGCTGTGCCACAGGGGTCCCGCGCAGTCGCTGAGCAGGACGGTGACGCGGCGGCCCGTGGGATCGCTGAGCCGGTCGGCGGAGTGCAGCGGCGCGGCGGCCGCATCGAGACTGCGGCTGACCACGGGCGAGCCGTCGGGCCCCTGGTGCAGATAGCGCACCTGGACATCCCGGAAGGCGCCCAGCCGGCCGAAGATCTGCTGGAGTTCACCGAACAGCCGGTCCCACACGCGCATCGACGAGGAGGCGTCCATGACGAACTGCAGCAACGCGTCCGCCCGTGAGACGCCGCGGAACACGGGGATGATCAGCCCGCCCGCGCGGGCGCTCTCCTCCGCGGTCGCGTGCTCGTCCAGGGTGGTGCGCAGCGGCGGCGTGGCGGGCCGGTAGCGCTGCAACGGGCGCAGGGCGCGCTGCAGTTCGAGCGGCGCGGGGAGCGTGGGGGCAGCCGGTACGCCGACGGTGAGCGCGGCGGATCCGGTCGCGCGGGCCGTGGGCGGCGCCTCCTGGCGCGGTACGGGGTACAGGGCGATGAGCCGGTCCTCGCCCATGACGTGCGGCGGGGGCGCGGGGGCGTCGTCGTCCGGCGCGTCCGGGGCCGCGGCGGGTGTTCGTGAGGCGGTGGCCGACGGCGTCGCCCCCTCCTGCGGGCCCGGGCGGATCGCGCCGGGCTCCGTGCCGGGCTCCGGCGGTGGCTCCGGGCGCCGGGTCCACCGGGCCAGCCAGAGGGCGTCGCAGAGCTGTTCGGCGTCGGGGTCGAGGCCGGCTTCGCGCAGCCGGGCGACGAGCGCGGGCAGCAGCCCGCCGTCGTACGACCGCGCCCCCTCGTCCACCGGTGGGCCGGCGGGTCCGTGCCGTGCGCTCGCGTCGGGCATCAGAGGATCACCTCGGCCGGTCGAGTCGCTGGATGAGCAGGTCGGCCAGGCGGTCGCGGCCGGCCGGCGCGGCGGCGTCGGTGAGATAGATGGCGTTCAACAGCTGGTCGGTGGCGAGGAGTTCACTGCGCGAGCGCTCCAGGAAGTGGGCGATGAGATCCTCGCCGGAGCGTGCCGCCTCGTCGCCGAGGTGGGCGCGTACGAAGGTGGCGAGCCGCTGATGGTCCGGGCGGCCCAGCTCCAGGTGGATGCAGCGGCGCATCAGGGGCGCCGGGAAGTCGCGCTCACCGTTGCTGGTCAGGACGACGAACGGGAAGGACCGGCACTGCACCCGGCCGCCGGTCACGGTCGCCTTGGTGCCGTCGTCGGTGAGGACCTCGGCCCGGCCGTCCGGCAGCCGGTCGGCGATCCGCTCCAGCTCGGGGATGCCGAACTCGCCCTCCTCCAGCACATTGAGGAGGTCGTTCGGCAGGTCGATGTCGCTCTTGTCCAGCTCGTCGATGAGCAGGACGCGCGGCCGGTCCGCGGGCAGCAGAGCGGTGCCCAGCGGGCCCAGCCGGATGTAGCTGCCGATGTCGTCGGCCGGTCCGGACCCGGGCTCACGCGCGGCGCTGTGCGCGGCGATCTGGACGTCCTGAAGTCTGGCGATCGCGTCGTAGTGGTACAGCCCGTCCTGGAGGGTGGACCGGCTGACGACGGGCCAGCGCAGCACCCTGCCGAGGCCCAGCTCATGGGCGACGGAGTGGGCCAGGGTGCTCTTGCCCGCGCCGGGGCTTCCGGTGACGAGCAGCGGACGCCGCAGATAGAGCGCGGCGTTGATCATTTCGAGCTCCTCGGCGCCCGGCCGGTGCAGTTCGGCCACGTGCCGGTAGCCGCCGAGCCTGCGGTCGGCCGAGCCGTCCGTGTGCTCGCCCGGCTCGCCGTCCGCGCCGGCCGCGTCGCGGCCCGCGAAGTCCCGCCAGGGCGGCGGTGGCGGCAGGTGCTCGATGCCCTCGTGAGGTTCGCCGGCCCCTCGGTAGATGAGCCACTCGCTGGGTTCGCTCATAGCGTCTTCCTCGTCGTCACTCGTCCGCAGGGGGCAGCAGCCGAACGTGCCTTACGGTAGCGATCCGTTGTACCCCCCGTAAGGGGATGACCGGCCGCGCGGTTCACGGGGCCTCCAGGAACTGGCCGGAGCCGGGCAGCGGATGGTGCGGATCGTCGTAGAACAGCGCGACCCCGTCCGACCAGTACGTCTCCGTACGGCCCGCATGCACCCCCTGTCTCAGTTCATGTACCTTCCGCGGCAGTTGGTCGGCGGTCCCCGCCTCGGCGACGGTGTCGGCCGACCGTCGGTGGAACTCCGTGCAGACCGTGTCCGGCCTGCCGTTGGCGCGCCGCCACAGGGCGACTCCGAAGCCGCCGTCGAGCACCCGCACGAGCCCTGCGGCGTCGTCCGGCTCCGGCCCGGCGCCGTACCGGCAGAGCACCGGCACCGTCCCGTGCGCCAGCGACCGCAGCTCCGCCGCCTCCGGTACGGGTACCCGCAGTCCGTCCTCGCAGTCGACGACCGCGGACCGCGTCAGAGCGTTCCGCGTACGGTTCCAGCGCGCCAGGCGCTCCGCCGCCTCGTCGTCCGTCGGCGGGGGCGGGAGGTCGGAGCAGCGGACGACCACGGGGCGCGCCACCCCGAGCGGCGGCCCGTCCGGCGGTACGTGCCACCTGTCGACATCGAGTCCGAGCAGCGCCCGGACCACGGCGACCTGGAGGACGGCGGGGCTGTCCGGCTCGTCGCACCGCCTGAACGCCTCGGTCAGCGGCGCGGCGATCCGCGCGGGGAGCGCTTCGAGGGCGGTGCCGTGGCTGTCCTCGGCGACCGGCAGGACGTCCCTGGTGTGGCGGGAGACGCCGATGCGCCAGTCGTAGCGGTCCCGTTCCCAGCCGCGCGGCTCCAGCTCCAGCAGCACGAAGGGGCGTTCGTCCGCGCGCCGGGTCGGCTCGTGCAGGGACAGGGGCGCGCGCTGGTGTTCGTGGTCCGGGCGGTGGCGGCCGGTGTGCCAGAGCAGAGTGAGCTCGTTGCGGAACTCCCGGGAGAGGCGTTCCTCGGCGATCCGCTTCACCCACTCCCACAGGGACTTCTCCGCGGTGATGGTGGACGGCGTGGCATAGGGCCGGTCGGCGGCGATGACGCTCATGCAGTAGCGCAGGACCAGCTCCAGCGCGCTGTCCCCGCCCCGGGCGTCGTACAGCGCGCCGAGCCCGTCGCGCCAGCCGCGCGGCGCGGGACGGTGGTCGCGCGGATGGCTGCCCGGGAGCCGCTCGAGCTGGTCGAGGAGGCTGCGGGTGCTCACCGGGGGCGGGAACTCGGCGAGCCGTCCGAGCAGGTCGATGCGCTGCCGCGGACTGAGCGCGCGGCCGGCGCCCGCGCGTAGTTCGCTCTGTGCGTCGGCCCAGGTGTGGTCGGTGCCCACGGGGCTGGTGTGCCGGTCGGCGTGGTAGCGGTCATGGGCGTGGAAGACGGCCTGATAGGTGTCGTCCGACTCGGATCCGACCGCTGCGGTGGGCACGGGCAGCGAGCGCAGCCGTTCGACCCCGATCGAGGTGCCGCCCTGGCCGCCGTCGGTACGTGACTTGAGTACGCCGACGACCTCGCCGCGTGCGAGATCGACGACCGGTGAGCCGGAGACGCCGGGAACCAGCCAGTCCCCGTCGAGCCGGATCTGCTCGTCGGCGTCGGCCCAGCCGCCGTAGGTCCCCATGACCTCGCACCGCCCGGTGAGCCGCTTGGGCTCTCCGTCCACGACGGTCCAGCCCGCGTAGTGGACAGTGCCGCCTTCGAGCAGGGCCGTCGGGCGCTCGGTGACGTACACACAGGCGTGCTCGACGGGCCGCAGCAGCCGGATGAGCGCGAGGTCGGGCGGGGGCCAGCCGGCGGGCGGGCCGTACGCCGGCCGGCTGCCCGGGTTCTCGGGCAGGGCGGCGACCACCGTGCCGGCGACGGTGGTCTCGCCGCTGCCGGGTCCCGTCTCGAAGACCACGTTCACCGCGCGCCCCTCCCCCCGCATCGCCACATGCGCACATGTGAGGACCCAGCTCGGGGCGATGAAGAAGCCGCTCCCCAGGAAGCCGCCGCCGGATCCGTCAGGCGCATACCCCGGCCGGCTCCCATGGATTCGTACGGTCGCGGCCATCACGAGGTTCAGCAGCGCACGGCGTGTGTGGTCGGGGACGCCCCCTGCGCCCCGCACCGACCCGTCCGTCATGATCCGCCGCCGTCGGA
Source organism: Streptomyces sp. NPDC043870 (assembly GCF_056435785.1). Classification (NCBI taxonomy): domain Bacteria; kingdom Bacillati; phylum Actinomycetota; class Actinomycetes; order Kitasatosporales; family Streptomycetaceae; genus Streptomyces; species Streptomyces sp. NPDC043870. The sequence goes on along the minus strand of NZ_JBWKDT010000013.1, from coordinate 83,465 downwards.
CGGGGCGGCCCCGTCCGGGTGCGCCGCCGCGCCGGGGGATGCGCCCGGTGGCGGGGCGGCGGGCATGGGCGGGGCGGCGGGCGCGGGGGACGCGGGCGGTGGGGGCGGTATGGGCGGTGTGGGCGACGTGTCCACAGGCGGGCCGCCGTTCCAGGTGAGCGTGACCTTGATGGCGCCTTTCGCCTCGCCGTCCGCGAGCAGCCCGACGACCTTGCCCGCCTTGGCCGTGAGCTCGATGCCGAACTCGACGCTGACCTCGTCCGGCCGCACGGCCCGCAGGGGCTCGGCGAGCGAGCGCGCGACACCGGTCACGACGCCCTGCAGGCTCTCGACCCTGGCCTGCACCTGCTCGGCGAATCCGACGTCGCTGTACGACAGCCCCGCCGGCGCACCGGAGCGCTCCAGCTCCTCGGCGCCGGAGATCCGCGCCCAGACCGGTGTGCCGTCCGGCAGCACGATGCGCGTGATGCGGGCTTCACTGTCACCCATGGCAACCCCCGTTCCCCCAACTCCCCGCAGATTAGCCCCCGTACGGAGCCGATGGGAGGTACACGGAGCAGGACGCCGAGGCGGGGCGGACCGGTTCTGAACGGGTCGCCGGAAGGGCACGCGGGGAGCTTGGCCCCCGGGACCCGCGGCCCCTCGGGGTCCGGGGCGGCCGTGCACAGGGGGACGTGGGAGAGACCCGCCGGCCACGTCCTACGCTTGTTCCCATGTACTTCACCGACCGTGGCATCGAGGAACTGGAGAAGCGGCGCGGCGAGGAGGAGGTCACTTTCGAGTGGCTCGCCGAACAGCTGCGCACGTTCGTCGATCTCAACCCCGACTTCGAGGTTCCGGTCGAGCGGCTGGCCACCTGGCTGGCGCGGCTCGACGACGAGGACGAGGACGAGGACGAGTAGAGGACGAGCAGAGGACGGGTGGAGGAGGACGGGTAAGAGGCTCGCGTCCGCGGCGTCCCGAGGGGCCGTCCGGGCGGCCGTCCTGACAGGTGTTGTCGCTCGGTCCACGACCGCCCGAGGGCTGTCCGGCACGGGTTCCTCGCTCCGTCCGCGACGGCCGGGGGCTGTCCAGCACGGGGCGTCCTTTTCCGTCCGCGACGGCCGGGTGCTGCCGGCCGCTCCCTCGCCGGGCCGCGCGTCAGACGCGGGCCCTGGCCAGGCCCAGCAGGCCGTGGACCAGCAGAATGGCGCCGGCCGTGGTCCAGCCCGCGCTGCGGCGGGCCAGCCCCCACGCGGTCAGCGGCAGGCCGGCGGCGATCTGAGCAGCGGCCAGCACCCGGGCCCCCGGAAGGCGCCGGGCGGCGAAGGACTCCGCCCGTACGGCATCGCGCCGGCCGTGCGCTTCCTCCTCCTCGGCCTGCTCGGTCTCCGCGAGGGGCCGGACGGCGGCACGGAGACGGTCGGCCGGCTCGCCGGGGGCGAGGCCCGCGGGCAGGCCGAGGCCGGTGCGGGACAGTACGGCGACGAGCCCTCGGAGCCGGGCGCGGGCGTCCGCATCGCGGTCGGGACGGGTGAGCGGCTCCAGGTCCTGGACGTCCAGGACCGGGTCGAGCCCGAGCCGGGCCGCGAACGTACGCATGGCCTCGTCCTCACCGACCGGGGTGCCGTCCGCGAGCCAGACGTAGCCGACGGTGCGGCGGAAGCCCGCGGCAAGGGTGAAGCCGGCCCGGTCCGCGTCCCACCACAGGGCCAGCACGGGCCAGTTCGCGCCGACCGCGAGCGCCGCGGCCCATCCGGAGAGGACCCGCTCGACCGGTTCCCCGCCGCTCAGCCAGGGCGTGCCCTCCGGGACGAGCACGCTCCAGCCGTCGCCGGCGGCAGCCAGCAGGAGCCGCTCACGCAGCAGAGGGACCGAGGGCCGTACCTCGGCCGGCTCGGCCCGGCAGAGCAGCAGGGCGCCCGCGGATGTCGCGTTCATGCCCCACACGCTAGGCCACTTTGTCCCCATTTGCCGCGAGGGTTCGCACCGTTTGACCCACCGGGCGGACCTGAGGACTCCACGATCACTCTTGACTTCCCACAGCCGCGATATATCGTGTTGTTCGCGAGACGCGATATGTTGCGTTCAGGCCCGAGGAGGTCAGCACCATGCCAGACTCGACGTGGGAAGTCGCCGAGCCGAAGAAGCTCACCTTCGACGAGCCCGTCACGGCTCTCAATGTGCGCATCGTCAATGGAACGGTGAACGTCGTGGGCACCGACGAGAGTTCCACGCGCCTCGAGGTCACCCAGCTGGACGGCCCGCCGCTGATCGTGACGCGCAACGGCTCCACGCTCTCCGTCGCCTACGAGGACCTGCCCTGGAAGGGCTTCCTCAAGCTGCTGGACCGCAAGGGCTGGCAGCACAACGCCGTGGTGTCCCTCGCCGTCCCCGCCGCGGCGAGCGTGGAGGTCGGCGTCGTCGGCGCCGGGGCCGTCATCTCCGGCATCCGGGGGCGCACGGACGTACGCGGCATCAGGGGCGACACCACGCTCGTCGGGCTGTCCGGCACGGTCCGCGCGGAGACGGTCTCCGGCAGCCTGGAGGCGCAGTCGGTCACCGGCGATCTGCGCTTCAGCTCCGTCTCCGGCGATCTGACCGTGATCGAGGGCGCGGGCTCGTCCGTACGGGCGGACTCCCTCAGCGGCGACATGGTCATCGACGTCGACGGGACGCCCACGGACATCCGGGTCACCAGCGTCTCCGGCGAGGTCGCGATCCGGCTGCCGCACCCCGCGGACGCGCACGTCGAGGCCAGCACCACGAGCGGGGCCGTCTCCAACGCGTTCGAGGACCTGCGGGTCAGCGGACAGTGGGGCGCCAAGAAGATCACCGGCACGCTCGGGTCCGGCAAAGGCACGCTCAAGGCCACGACCGTCTCCGGGGCCATCGCCCTGCTTCGACGCCCGCCGCAGACGGACGATCCGTACGACACGCACGGCCCGGACGGCCCGGACGGCCCGGACGGCCCGGACGGCTTGAACGACCCGGACGGCTTGGACGACCCGGGCAGCCCGGACGGCCCGGACGGCCTGAACAACCCGAACCGCTCGAACGGCTCGTCCGACAAGACAGGAAAGGTGCTCTGACATGCCGCCCGTCTTCGCCCACGGCCGCCTCCGCCTCTATCTGCTGAAGCTCCTCGACGAGGCCCCGCGCCACGGCTACGAGGTGATCCGGCTGCTGGAGGAGCGCTTCCAGGGGCTGTACGCACCGTCCGCCGGCACCGTCTATCCGCGACTGGCCAAGCTGGAGGCCGAGGGCCTGGTCACGCACGCCACCGAAGGCGGCCGCAAGGTGTACTCGATCACCGACGCCGGCCGGGAGGAACTGGCCGGCCGCAGCGGGGAGCTGGCCGACCTCGAACTGGAGATCCGCGAGTCCGTCTCCGAACTCGCCGCGGAGATCCGCGACGACGTGCGGGGCGCGGCGGGGAAGCTGCGCAGCGAGATGCGGGCCGCGGCGACGGAGAACCGGCACAGCACGGGGCACACCGGCAAGGGGCAGTCGCCCTTGGGTGACTTCGGCGATCTCGGTGACTTCGGCGACAAGGAGGCGTGGCGGGCCGCGAAGGAGGAGCTGCGGCGCGCGAGGGAGGAGTGGAAGGAGCAGGCCCGACGGGCGAAGGACGAGTCCCGCCGGGCCCGCGAGGACGCGAAGACCGCGCGCCGCCAGGCCAAGGAGGCGCAGGAGCAGGCGCGGGAGGAGATCCAGCGGATCGCCCGTCAGGTCCAGGACCAGGTGCAGGGGCACTTCGTGCGGGGCGACTGGCCGACCGGCCTGCGGGAAGGAATCGCCGAACTGACCTCCCAGCTGGGCGGTATGGCCCGCGGCACGGCGTGGCCCCCGTACGTCAAGCCGGACCCGTCCGGCGCGAACCCCGACTGGGGGAAGGACACCCCCGACACGGGCGACCCCGCCCGCGATCTGGAGCGCCTCCTCGACCGCTTCCGCGACGACATCCGCGACGCGGCCCGCGACCACGGCGTGACGCCGGCCCAGCTGGGCGAGGCCCGTCGCCACCTCTCCACTGCGGCAGCGCACATCGCCGCGCTGCTGCGCGGCGGGAGCTGACCGGTTTCCGGCCACCGGCCCCCGGGGCGGGGCCGTGCAGCGACAGCAGTTGCGCGCACGGCCCGCCCGCCGGGGCCGTCACCCCCGGCCGACCGTCACCGTCACCCGCGCTCCCGGCTTCGCGTACACCCGCTCACCCACCCGCACGCCGCCGGACACCCCGACCCGCCATCCCCGCGCGGACACGCCCGGCAGCGAGAGCTCCGTGACGTACGAGCCGCGCGCGTCGTACGACAGCCGGTACGTACCGCTGGACGGGTCCCAGTTCTCCTCGCGCACCACCCCGGCGACCGCCCGCGCGTACGGCGCCGCCGTCTGCTCCTTGTTCGTACGGAAGCGGCCGTCGCCGTCCACCGCGCAGTACCCGCCCCCGTAACACCACACGTAGCCCGCCCATCCCGAGCTGTAGCGCCCGAGCGAGGCCAGCGCGTCACGGTAGAAGCGGGCCATGTTCGGGAGGGAGTTGTTGAGCGGGCCCCACTCCCCCACGACCACCGGGACGCGGTACGCCTCCGGGTACGCGGTGACCGCGGCCTCGTACGACGCGATCCAGCCGGCCGAGGGGTCGTAGTCCGCACCCGCCTCCATCGCGGTGTTGTAGAAGTGCGGGGCGTACACGACCTTGGGGTCCTTGATCTTCCCGAGGCCGGTCGGGACGCCTTCGCCGACGATCGGGGTCGGCTCCACGAAGACCCAGTTGTCGTCGTCGACGGAACGGACGGCGTCCGCGAGGCGGTTGTACATCGTGGTGAGCTGGTCCCGCTCGATTCGGCGAGCCGCGGCCGGCAGGTCCTCGCCCTCCCGCAGCTCACCCATCGGCTCGTTGATGAGGTCGTAGCCGATGACCGCGGGATGCTCCCCGAAACGGCCGGCCAGCACGCGCCACATGCGCGCCTGGGCCCGTCGCAGGTCCTCGTCCTCGTACAGATGCGTGAAGGCCCGCTGCACGGCAGGCTCGAAGTACTCGGCGAACCAGTCGTCCGGATGCGGGGTGAACGGCAGCCCGTCGGTCCGTGTCGCCCACTCCGGTATGCCGCGATGCCCGAAGGCCGGCCCGAAGACGTCCTGGTGGGCGTCGATCAGAACCTGGATGTCGTGCTTCTCCGCCCAGCCCAGGACGCGTTCGATCTTCCGCAGATACGTCTCGCTGTAGCGGCCGCGCACCGGCTCCAGGTCGTCCCAGAAGACCAGCAGCCGGGCGAAGTCGAACCCTTGCGCCCGCATGTCGCGGAAATGCTTCTCGGTGATGGCGGACAGGGCCTGGTCGCCGCGGTGGGTCTTGTCCTCGACGTTCCAGCCGCGCAGCGTCAGGACCCGCCCGCGGTCGTCGGTCAGCCGGGGTATGCCCGGCGCCGGACCGTCCGCATGGGCGGGCGGTGTCCCCGCGGCCAGGACGACGGAGCAGGCGGCGAACGCGAGAAGGCGGTGCATGGCGACCTCCGGCACGGCGCGACGGCAGTGCCGGAGATCCCATCAAGACATCTGACGAACCATCAAGAGTTCGTCAGGACAATCTTCCCGAACAGCTCACCGGACGCCATCTTCTCGAAGCCCTCCCGCGCCCGGTCCAGCGGCAGCACCTCGTCGATCACCGGGCGCACCCCGGTCGCCGCGCAGAAGGCGAGCAGATCCTCCAGCTCGTCCTTCGTGCCCATCGTCGAGCCGACGACCTTCAGCTCCAGGAAGAAGATCCGGGTCAGCTCGGCGTGCGAGGGCCGGTCGCCGCTCGTCGCACCGGAGATCACCAGCGTGCCGCCCGGGCGCAGCGACTTGACCGAATGCGACCAGGTGGCCGCTCCGACCGTCTCCATGACGGCGTCCACGCGCTGCGGCAGCCGCGCCCCCGGCTCGAAGGCGTCGACCGCGCCGAGCTCGACCGCCCGCTTCCGCTTGGCCTCGTCGCGGCTGGTCGCGTACATCCGCAGCCCCGCCGCCTTGCCGAGGACGATCGCGGCGGTCGCGACACCGCCGCCCGCGCCCTGCACGAGGACCGAGTCCCCGGGCCGCACTCCGGCGTTGGTGAAGAGCATGCGGTACGCCGTCAGCCAGGCGGTGGGGAGGCAGGCGGCCTCCTCGAAGGAGAGCTCCTTCGGCTTGGGCAGGACGTTCCACACGGGCACGGCGACCTGCTCGGCGAACGTTCCCTGGTAGTGCTCGGTGAGGATGGAGCGGGGCTCACGCGGGCCCACGCCATGACCGGTCTGGCCGATGACCGAGTGGAGCACCACCTCGTTGCCGTCCGCGTCGACGCCGGCGGCGTCGCAGCCGAGGATCATCGGGAGCTTGTCCTCGGACAGACCGACGCCGCGCAGCGACCACAGATCGTGATGGTTGAGCGAGGCGGCCCTGACGTTGACTACCGTCCAGCCGGGCGGTGCCTCAGGAGTGGGGCGTTCCCCCAGTTCGAGGCCGCTCAGCGGCTGGTCACGGTCGATGCGGGCGGCGTAGGCAGCGAACATGACCTTGACGATAGGGCGGACCGGTGCGCGGCGGAACCGCGCACGGGTGTGACGCACACCCTCTTTGGCCCCGGCGGCCTTTGGTCCCGGCGGCGCAAACGCCACGGTCCCGGGCGCCACAGGACGACCGGGACCGTGGAGGTCCGGGGACATCGGCCCCGGAGAGAACATCAGCGGCGGGCGACGCCCTCCGCACGGGCCGCCGCGGCGACGGCCGCGGTGACCGCGGGGGCGACCCGCTCGTCGAACGGCGACGGGATCACGTAGTCCGCGGCGAGCGCGTCGCCCACCACGTCCGCCAGCGCGTTCGCCGCCGCGATCTTCATGCCCTCCGTGATCCGGGACGCGCGGACCTGGAGGGCCCCCGCGAAGATGCCCGGGAAGGCGAGCACGTTGTTGATCTGGTTCGGGAAGTCGCTCCGGCCCGTGGCCACGACCGCGGCGTACTTGTGCGCCACGTCCGGGTGGACCTCCGGGTTCGGGTTGGCCATGGCGAAGACGAACGCGTCCTTCGCCATCGAGGCGACCGCCGGCTCCGGCACCGTACCGCCGGAGACGCCGATGAAGACGTCGGCTCCGGCCAGCGCGGCCTCCAGCGAGCCGGAGAGACCCGCGCGGTTCGTGATCTCGGCGAGCTCGCGCTTCACCGGCGTGAGGTCCTCGCGGTCCTGGCTGACGATGCCCTTGCGGTCGGCGACCGCGACATCGCCGATCCCGGCCTCCAGCAGGAACTTCGCGATGGCGACACCCGCCGCGCCGGCTCCCGAGATGACGGCGCGCAGGTCGCCCAGACCCCGGCCGGTCAGCTTCGCCGCGTTGCGCAGGGCCGCGAGAGTGACGATCGCCGTACCGTGCTGGTCGTCGTGGAAGACCGGGATGTCGAGCCGCTCCTGGAGCTTGCGCTCGATCTCGAAGCACCGCGGTGCCGAGATGTCCTCCAGGTTCACCCCGCCGAAGGACGGGGCGAGCCGGACGACGGTCTCCACGATCTCGTCGGCGTCCGTGGTCGCGAGCGCGATCGGCACCGCGTCCACGCCGCCGAACTGCTTGAACAGAATCGCCTTGCCCTCCATCACGGGGAGCGAGGCTTCCGGGCCGATGTCACCGAGCCCGAGCACCGCGGTGCCGTCCGTCACAACGGCCACGACCTGCGATTTCCAGGTGTAGTCGTGGACGAGCTCCGGCTGCTCGGCGATCGCGGTGCACACCTTGGCGACGCCCGGGGTGTACGCGAGGGACAGGTCGTCCTTGTTCCGCACCGGCACAGTGGCCTGGACGGCCATCTTGCCGCCGCGGTGCAGCGCGAAGGCCGGATCGAAGGGCTCACCGGAATCCCCGGGAGCACTCTCCGCACCGCCGTCGCTGCGAGGATTGACGATCTCCGCTGCCATTTGGTTTGACCCCTTAAGTCTTCATCAGTTGAGGGTGGCCGCTCCTGGTTGAGGAGGGGTGGGCGGGCACCGCGCACGTTCCCTGTACTAGGCGGTTGGCCCGCCCGTCAGGGGGAGGTACGTGCGCGCGGGCGCGCCGCACAACGCGCCCTGAGCCCCGGATGAGGGGTGTAAGGATCCTTCATACCGGACGGACTTAACCGCTGACGAGTCCATTGGCCGCTCAGTGACCGCTCGGTGACATGACTCATAGCGGCATATGCTGACAAGTCAGGAACGGGCGGTGAAACGCACTATGAATCCTGTCCGCATGCTGAGACGGACCGAAGATCTTCCGGCCGGAAGAAGGTAAAGCCGCAGATGGTGCGGCCGGCCCGGTCCTGATGTACCGGCCTGTCGTAGTTCGGGGGTCACCCGTTATCCGATTTTGACATGCGGAGCCCCCTGAATATGCGGGTCCGAATGGCAAGATGCCGTAATCACACAAGGTCGCGACACTCGCTGCTGCGTGCCCGACCTAGGCAACTCCCACACTTCGCCGGAGGAACCCGACCATGACCGCAAGCACCATCCGCCGCTCCACCGCCGCGCGGACCCGTATGTCCCGCCTTGTCGCGGCCGGCGCGATCGCGGTCGCCGGCTCCATGCTGCTGACCGCCTGTGGTGACCAGACCGCGAACAGCGGCAAGGAGCAGGGTGCCGCCACGTCGGCCGCTCCGCTGGCGGACAAGCTGCCGCAGTCGATCCGCGACAAGGGCGTCGTCAAGGTCGGCTCGGACATCGCGTACCCGCCGGTGGAGTTCAAGGACGACTCCGGCAAGGTCGTGGGCATCGACCCCGACCTCGCGGACGCGCTCGGCAAGCAGCTCGGCGTGAAGTTCGAGTTCGAGAACGGCACGTTCGACACCCTGATCACCGGTCTGCGTTCCAAGCGGTACGACATCGCGATGTCGGCCATGACCGACACCAAGGACCGTCAGGAAGGTGTGGACTCCGAGACCGGCAAGAAGGTCGGCGAGGGCGTCGACTTCGTCGACTACTTCACCGCCGGTGTCTCGATCTACACCAAGAAGGGCGCCGACAAGGGCATCAAGACCTGGGCCGACCTGTGCGGCAAGAAGATCGTCGTACAGCGTGGCACGGTCTCCGAGGACCTCGCCAAGGCCGAGAGCACCAAGTGCACGAAGGCCAAGAAGGGCAAGATCACGATCGAGGCCTTCGACAACGACCAGCAGGCCCAGACCCGCCTGCGGGCCGGCGGCGCGGACGCCGGTTCCTCGGACTTCCCGGTCGCGGCGTACGCCGTGAAGACCTCCGGCGGCGGCAACGACTTCCAGATCGTCGGCGAGCAGGTCGAGGCGGCCCCCTACGGCATCGCGGTGGCCAAGTCCAACACGCAGCTGCGCGACGCGCTCCAGGCCGCGCTCGACGCGATCATCAAGAACGGCGAGTACCAGAAGATCATCGCAAAGTGGGGCGTCGCGGACGGCGCGGTGACCGAGGCCAAGATCAACGGCGGTTCCTGACCCCGGGTCGGAATCCCACTCGGCACTGAAGCACTGAAAGGCTCCACGTGACTGTCGACATCGAAAAGACGGGCCCGGAGGACGCACCGACCCCGCCGTCCGGGCCGGAGGCCATCACGGCCATTCCGGTCCGGCACTACGGCCGGTACGTCGCCGCCGTCGTCGCGATCGCGCTGCTCGCGGCGATCGTCTACGCCTTCTCCCAGGGCAAGATCAACTGGGGGGCGGTCCCCGACTACTTCTTCGACCAGCGCATCCTCGACGGCGTCGGCCAGACCCTCATCCTGACGATCCTGTCGATGGCCATCGGCATCATCGGCGGCATCCTCCTCGCGGTGATGCGCCTGTCGCACAACCCGGTGACCTCCTCGATCGCCTGGTTCTACATCTGGTTCTTCCGCGGCACCCCGGTCCTGGTCCAGCTGTTCGTCTGGTTCAACCTCGGCCTGGTCTTCGAGTACATCAACCTCGGCCCGTTCTACAAGGACGAATGGTCCGACTTCATGACGCCGTTCCTCACGGCGCTCCTCGGCCTGGGCCTGAACGAGGCCGCCTACATGGCCGAGATCTGCCGGGCCGGCCTGCTCTCCGTCGACGAGGGCCAGACCGAGGCCTCCCACGCCCTGGGCATGAGCCACAGCAAGACCCTGCGCCGCGTCGTCATCCCGCAGGCCATGCGTGTGATCGTGCCGCCCACGGGCAACGAAGTCATCAACATGCTCAAGACCACCTCCCTGGTCGCCGCCGTGCAGTACTACGAACTGCTCCGCCAGGCCCAGGACATCGGCCAGACCTCCGGCGCACCGGTGGAGATGCTGTTCCTGGCCGCCGCCTGGTACCTGATCCTCACCTCCATCCTCAGCGTCGGCCAGTACTACCTGGAGCGCTACTACGCCCGCGGCTCCAGCCGCAGCCTGCCGCCCACCCCGCTGCAGAAGATCAAGGCCAGCGTGTTCTCGGTGCGCCGCCCGAAGGGAGTTGCGGCATGACCGCCATGGTGAAGGCCGAAGGCGTCCACAAGTCCTTCGGCCACGTCGAGGTCCTCAAGGGCATCGACCTGGAGGTCGCCCCCCGCGAGGTGTTCTGCCTCATCGGCCCCTCCGGCTCCGGCAAGTCGACCTTCCTGCGGTGCATCAACCACCTCGAGAAGATCAACGCCGGCCGGCTCTACGTCGACGGCGACCTCGTCGGCTACCGCCAGAAGGGCGACAAGCTCTACGAGCTCAAGGACACCGAGGTCGCCCTCAAGCGCCGCGACATCGGCATGGTCTTCCAGCGCTTCAACCTGTTCCCCCACATGACCGCCATGGAGAACGTCATGGAGGCCCCGGTCCAGGTCAAGGGCGAGACCAAGGCGGTGGCCCGGGAACGCGCCGCCCGCCTGCTGGACCGCGTCGGCCTCGGCGACAAGGCCGGCAACTACCCCTCCCAGCTCTCCGGCGGCCAGCAGCAGCGCGTCGCCATCGCCCGTGCCCTGGCGATGGAACCCAAGCTGATGCTCTTCGACGAGCCCACGTCCGCCCTTGACCCCGAGCTCGTCGGCGACGTCCTCGACGTCATGCGCGGCCTCGCCGAGGACGGCATGACCATGGTCGTCGTCACCCACGAGATGGGCTTCGCCCGCGAGGTCGGCGATTCGCTGGTCTTCATGGACGGCGGCGTCGTCGTCGAGTCCGGCAACCCCCGCGACGTGCTCACCAACCCCCAGCACGACCGCACCAAGGCATTCCTCTCCAAGGTGCTGTAGCGGACCGACCGTAAAGGGCGGGTACGGGCGCGATGCGTCCCGTGCCCGCCCTTCCGCGTGCCCGCCCTTCCGCGTACTCGGCTTTCCGCGTACTCGGCTTTCCGCGTACTCGACCGCCCGCGGCTACTTGAGCGCGAGGACGAGGGAGTCGGACGGGGACGCCCAGACCGCGCGGGCCTCGGCGAAGCCGGCGGCGCGCAGGGTGCGGGCGTGCCACTCGAGGGAGGGGGTGTCGCCGTCGGCGTGCTCGCCGTAGATCTCGAAGCGGCGGGCGGTGGGGGCGGCGAGGACCGGGTCCTGGGCGGCCAGCGCCCACCAGTCGGCCCAGTCGAGCGCTCCGGCGTCCCTGGTCCGGTCCATTCCCGCGTGGCGGTGGGCGCGCTCGGCGGCGTTGATGCGAGGGGTCGTGTCGTCCCTCATGTGATCGGCGTTCATGAAGACGCCGCCGTCGGCGACGAGCCCGGCGACCTGCCCGTAGAGGGTGGCGAGCGGCTCGCTGTGCAGCCAGTGCAGGGCGGTGGCGGTGAGGACGGCGTCGTACGAGCCGTGCGGCAGGGCCCCGGTCCACTCGGGGTCTTTGAGATCGGCGGTGACGAAGGTGACGCGCTCGTCGCCCGCGAAGTACCCCTCGGCGATGGTCAGCAGGGCGGGATCGAGATCCACGCCGACGCTCACGGCTTTCGGGAACCGCTTGAGGAGCCGGTCCGTGATACTTCCCGTACCGCACGCGAGGTCCAGGACCCTCGGCTCGGGGCCGACGACGGCCTCGACCATGTCCAGCATCACCCGGAACCGCTCCTCGCGATCGGGCATGTACCACTCCTGCTGGCGGTCCCAGCTTTCCTGCCAGGCCTGCCAGTCGGTTCCGGTCGCCGTCTCCGTCATGGGAATCCCTCCGCTTCGTAATACCCTCGAACTACAGGCATCTGTTACCTCACGCATCGCCGACACTAGACTTCATCCGTAAGGACTACAAGTGGAACTGGCCTATTACTCGGACTACGCCGTACGCCTCGTCAACACCGAGGAGCCGGCTCGCAACAAGGACACGCTCACGTCGGTCGAGGCGGTCCGCGAGCTCTTCGGCCCGTCCTCCCAGGCCGCCCGCCGCGCCACGGACGCGGACGTCACCCGGTTCCGTTCGGTACGGGCCAGGCTCCGCGCGGTCTTCACCGCGGCGGACTCCGGCGACCAGACCCAGGCCGTCGACCTGCTCAATTCACTGCTGCTCGAGTTCCCGGTCAGCCCGCAGATCTCGGGCCACGACTACCTCGACGACGAGGGCCGGCCGCGCTGGCACATGCACCTCGCCGACCACCCCTCCAACGCGACCGCCGGATACGCGGCGATCGCCGCGATGGGGCTCGCCTTCCACCTCACCGAGTTCGGCGTCGACCGGCTCGGCCTGTGCCAGGCCGCGCCCTGCCGCAACGCCTACCTCGACACGTCCACCAACCGCTCGCGCCGCTACTGCTCCGACCGCTGCGCCACCCGCGCCAACGTCGCCGCCTACCGAGCCCGCAAACGCCTGGAGAGCGAGCGGTCCGACAGCACGGGCGACACCGCGGACGTCACCCAGCCCAGCACCTCGCGCACCGACCGCTGACCGCGCGGGCGCGGGCGGTACCGGGCCCGCACCCGCCCCAGCACCAGCTCCCCGGGCACGGTGCCGAACACCCGGCTGTCCCCCTCCGCGTACGGGTTGTCCCCCAGCACCCACCAGCCGCCCTCGCGCCGCTCCGCCAGCCGCTTCACGATCAGCAGGTTCTGCTGCAGCGGATGCCGCATCACCGCCACGTCCCCCGTCCGCAGCACGGCCCCGTAGTGCACCAGGAGCCGATCCCCGTGCGCCAGCGTCGGATACATGGAGGGCCCGGTCACCTCCGCGATCCCGAAGGCCACTCTCGGCTCCCGCACCTGCTCAGTCATCGGCCACCTCCCGGTCCCACGGTATGTTCCGCCACCGGTCCCGTAATCACCCTGGACTTTTGTCCTAAGCCCAAGGGGGCACTCGCGAAAACACGTCTCTCACGGAGTAATGTCCCACCTGAGAAGACGATCACGAGGAAGGACAGCTCAATGCTCTCCCGCCTGTTTGCCCCCAAGGTGAAGGTCAGCGCCCACTGCGACCTCCCCTGCGGCGTGTACGACCCGGCCCAGGCCCGCATCGAGGCCGAGTCGGTCAAGGCCGTCCAGGAGAAGATGGCCGCGAACGACGACCCGCACTTCCAGGCCCGCGCCACGGTCATCAAGGAGCAGCGCGCAGAGCTCGCCAAGCACCACGTGTCGGTGCTGTGGAGCGACTACTTCAAGCCCCCGCACTTCGAGAAGTACCCGCAGCTGCACGAGCTGGTCAACGAGACCCTGAAGGCGCTGTCCGCCGCGAAGGCGTCGAAGGACCCGAAGACGGGCGAGAAGGCGCTGGAGCTCATCGCCGAGATCGACCGCATCTTCTGGGAGACCAAGAAGGCCTGATCTTGATTCAGGCTTTCTGACCTGCGATTTCCTTGATCGCCTGGTCTTCCTGTCCGCACCCGGTCCGCAGGCCGCCGAGCACGGCGTCCATGGCGGTCCGGGTGCGGTCTTCTTTGCCCGGCCACAGGTCGGCGCAGATCCGCAGCGTGATGACGGCGGACGCGTGGCCGAGGACCAGCTGGACCTGCTTGAGCTCGCTCCGCCGAGGATGCGCACGGAGGCGAGAAGTGCCGCAGGTCGTGGGTCACCATGTGCGGCAGCTCGACGGGCTTGCGGCCCTCGCGTTCGGCGGCCTCGTTCTCGGCCGCCTGGAGCGCCCTGCGGGCGCCGTTCCGCTCGGTCTTCCACCGGCGGTAGTTGAGAGGCTCACCCTCCTCCATCGTGAACAACCACTCCTTCGAGGGCCGCGCCGCGAGGTGCGCCAGGAGGGCGTCGGTCACGGCCATTTCCGACCCCCGCCACTTCTTCCGCTCGTACTCGGCCGCCGAGATCAGCCGCATGATGACCACACCGTCACCCAGGAGCGTTCCCTCCCGATGACCGTCCCCACCACCCGCGTCCGCGAGCTCAACCTCTACCGCCAGTACTTCGAACTCGTCGTCGCCGGCACCAAGACCATCGAGGTGCGGGTCAAGTACCCGCACCTCGCCGACCTCACTGCCGGCGACGCCATCCGCTTCCGTATCAAGAGCACCGACGAGACCTGCGACGTGAGGGTCCTCCGCGTCACCGAGTACCCCAACTTCGAAGCGCTCCTTGACGGCGAGGGCCCGGCCAGCATCAACCCGACCGCCACCCGCGACCAGCAGCTGACCAACATCCGCACCATCTACAGCTCCGAGAAGGAAGCCCTCGGCGCTCTCGCCATCAAGATCGAGCGGTCTATCTGACGGATGAGCCCCGGACGGGGCCCTGCGCCCCGCCCGTCCGGAACACGTCGCTGTCCCGGCGGGCGTGGCTAGCCTTGGTGACTCGCCGCACGAGGGGAGAGCGAGTCGTGATCAAGGCCGTGCGAGGGATCGTACTTCCGGAGCGGGAGGAGCGGACGTACGTCATCGACGGCGGCCGTCTCCGCTGCGACGTCCCGCCCTCCGGCGCCGAACTCGTCGTCGACGGCGGCTTCCTGCTGCCCGGTCTCGTCGACGTACACACGCATCCCGGTACGGAGGCGACCGACTCGCCCTTCGACGAGTCCGTGCTGCGCAAGCATCTGCTGCAGCACCGGGACGCCGGTGTGCTGCTGGTGCGCACGCCCGGGACCGCGGCGCGGATGCCGGCGTGGGTGGACCGCGACGGGGAGCTGCCGCGGGTACGGTCGGCGGGGCGGTGGCTGGCGACGCCGGGGCGGTTCTTCCCCGGGTTCGGGCGCGACATCCGTGAGGACGAACTGCCGGTCGCGGCAGTCGAGGAGGCCACGGCCTCGTCCGGCTGGTGCAAGGTCATCGGCGACTGGCGGTGGGACGAGCCGGCCGTACCGCTCGACATCCTCACCGCAGCCGTGGCGGCCGTGCACGCCGCCGGCGGCAACGTCGCGGTGCACTGCCAGACCGCCGAGGGCGCGCGCAACGCCGTGCTCGCCGGGGCCGACAGCCTGGAGCACGGGATGCATCTCGATCCGGGCCTGCTCGACCGGATGGCCGTGCAGGGCACGGCATTTGTGCCCACGCTCGGCGCCTTCGGTTCGAAGGCCGACGCCTGGTACGCCCAGGAACGCAGCGCCCGCCTCGACAACCTGATCACCGGCTGGGAGGGCCTCCTCGCGAACGTCCGCTCCGCGTACGAGGCCGGGGTCACCGTCCTCGCCGGCACCGACAGTTTCCCGTGCGGGACGGTCGCCGCGGAGGCGGCCTGGCTGGCCCGCGCCGGCATGCCGGCCGAGGCGGCGCTGGGCGCGGCCTCGTGGGCGGCCCGCAGCTGGCTGGGCCTGCCGGGGCTGACGGACGGCGCCCCGGCCGATCTCGTCGCATACGACTCCGACCCGGCCCTGAGCCCCGGCGTGCTGGGCCGTCCGTCCCGGATCATCCTCCGTGGCCGGGTGGTGCGCTGACTCCCCGCCGGCCGGGCTCGGGCCGGCCGGGGGCTCATGCCGCCGGTGTGTGCAGCAGCGGGCTCTTGTTGCGCAGCAGCCACTGCCGGTAGGGCGCGGCACGCAGCGCAGCCTCCCGGTACGCGGCCGCCAGATCCGCGTAGATCCGGTCGTACGTCTCCGCTCCCGCGCCGGGTCCGAATCCGAATCCGAATCCGGCTCCGAATCCGGCTCCGAATCCGGGTCCGGGTCCGGCTCCGAATCCGGGTCCGAATCGGGGACGCCAGTAGAGCAGGAGCCGTACCGCCAGCGGATCGTCCCGCAGCGGGCGTATCGCCATGTCCTCGCGCGGTCCCGACGTCGGCTGGCAGGGCGCCACCGCCTCGCCGACCACGATCAGGGACGCGGCGGTGTGGTAGTCCGCGTGCAGCACCGGCGGGTCGATACCGGCGGCGTCGAGCACCCGGCGCAGACCGTCCCACTCCCCGTCGACCGTCGGGTCGACCATCCACCGGTCTCCGGCCAGGTCGGCGAGATCGACGACGGGCGCCGCGGCGGCCGGGTGATCGCGGGCCATCGAGATGAACTGCGGTTCCCGCTCGACGAGTACGCGCCGCTCCAGCCCTTCGGGTACGAGCAGCGGGCAGCCCTCCACCTCGTGCACGAACGCCACGTCGAGCTGACCGGCGGCGACCATCCGCAGCAGCGCGTTCGCCGAGACGTCCATGTGGAGGGAGAGGTCCGTGCCGTCGGGCAGCCGCCGGCGCAGCCGCCGCAGCCAGCCGGCGAGGGCGCGGCTCGCGGTGGAGCCGATCCGCAGGCACCGCCCGTCCGCGCGCGCGACGGCCGCTTTGGTCTCCGTGATCAGCGCGGACATCTCGGCGACGAGGGGGCGCGCCCGGCTCAGTACGGAACGGCCGAGTGGGGTGGGCCGGCAGCCGGTGCGTTCCCGCGAGAACAGCTCCGCGCCGAGGGCGTTCTCTATGCGTTGCAGCTGGGTCGTCAAGGAGGGCTGGCTCATTCCCAACTGCCGGGCGGCCTTGTGCAGACTGCCCGCGTCGGCGATCGCGCACAGCGCGCGCAGGTGCCTCACCTCCAGCTCCATGCTTCGAGCGTAGGACGGTACCTTGTGTCACACCAGACACCCGCGTCGCAGTAATTTCCTTGGATTCAGAGGCAGTTGGGGCTGGCCATTGGCGTGATGTCGTTGTGCTATCGGCTGTTGGCATCATCCCGGGCGGGGACGGGCTCCCCGAAACTCTCCTCTACCGAACCCCACTCGGACGAGGAGAACCCCCCATGAGACACCCCGAGCGACGCCCCAAGGCGTTACTCTCCGCCGCCCTCGGTCTGGGCCTCGCCGCCGCACTGACCGCCGCCGTCCCCGCCGCCGCGAGCACCGCTGTCCCCGCCACCGCCACCGTCACCGCGAGCACTGCCGTCCCCACCGGCAAGGCAGCGTCGGCAGTCGCGTACGCCGGTTCGGCGGAGGACGCCAAGGCGACCAAGGCGTTCTTCGACGCCGTCATGAAGTCGGTCGCCGAGAAGCGCGCCAAGAACCCGGGCGCCCGGGCCGTCACCGTCGTCTACAGCGCGAGCAACGCGCCGAGCTTCCGCTCGCAGATATCCAGCAGCACGCAGATATGGAACAGCTCCGTCTCCAGTGTGCGGCTGCAGGAGGGCAGCAACCCCGACTTCCGGTACTACGAGGGCAACGACCCGCGCGGCTCGTACGCCAGCACCGACGGGCACGGTCGCGGCTACATCTTCCTCGACTACCGGCAGAACCAGCAGTACAACTCCACACGCGTCACCGCCCACGAGACCGGCCATGTGCTCGGCCTCCCCGACCACTACTCCGGCCCCTGCAGCGAACTGATGTCGGGCGGCGGCCCCGGCACGTCCTGCCAGAACGCCTACCCCAACGCGGCCGAGCGCTCGCGCGTCAACCAGCTCTGGGCGAACGGCCTCGCCGCCGCAATCGCCAAGGTTTCCTGACCGCACGCCCCCCACGGCGCCCCGTGCCCGGGTACTCGTACCCGAGCACGGGGCGTTTTCCGGTCGGCTTCGAACCGGCCACGGCCGTCAAGGAGTTCGCTGCGGAGTTCGTTGACGAGCTCGATGATGAGCTCGATGAGGATTTGGCTGCGGAGTTCGCTGAGGAGTTCGTTGCGGAGGATGACAATCCGGGCGTGAAAGCGGGCCGGCTGGGGTTGAATCCCCTGTGACCGTGCAACAGGCCGGAGTCATTACACCGGGAGGACCGGATGACCGAACGCCCAGAGACGCTGTACGAGGCCGTGGGTGGCGCCGAGGCCCTCCAGCGGCTGTCCACCACCTTCTACGAGGCCGCTCTCGCCGATCCCCTCCTCGCTCCGGTCTTCGCGCACTTCACGCCCACGCATGTGGAGCATGTCGCCGTCTGGGTCGCCGAGGTCTTCGACGGCCCGGCCCGGTTCACCGAGGAGCTCGGCGGTCACCAGGCCCTGCTCCGCGCCCATCTCGGGCTGTCGATCACCGAGGAGCAGCGGCTGCGCTGGATGGAGCTGATGACCGCGGCGGTGGACAAGGAACTCCCGGACGACGAGCTGCTGCGGCGCCGGGTCGTCGAGTACTTCGACTGGGGCACCAAGATCGCCCGCGAAGTCTCGGCCTCTCCGGTGGGCGAGGACCTCGGCGCCCCCGGCCCGACGCCCCGCTGGCGCTGGGAGGGCCACACGTGACGTCAGGGCGGGCGGGCTGCGAACCCGGACCGCGGGAAGCCGCTCGCCCGGCCATGGCCGAGGTGCCGGTCAGGCGCTCTCCAGCAGCCTCCGCCCGAACTCCGCGCCCGCCGGCAACTGCCGCCGGATGCGCCCGAGCGCCTCGTCGAAGTCACCGCCGGCGATACCCGACTCGTATGCCGCGCCGCCGAAGTGCAGGGTGAGGTTCAGATCCACCCGCTCCGGCCGGCCGTTCGCCCCTCGCTCACCGAGTGCCAGGAGGCAGCTCAGTGTGGCTCGCTGCACTGCCCCGTCCAGCGCGACAGGCAGCGGCAGGTCCCATTCCAGTACGCAGCCGGAAAGGGCTTCGCCCGATTCCGCCGCGCTCAGGGCGGCGAAACCGGGACCCTCGTACTCAATTCCCCTGATGCGAGTGCGCACTTCCTGCCCGCTCGCCGCAACCGCGATGGCTATCGCTTCCGCACCCCGGCGGTCCCGGTACCAGCCGGTCCACACATCCGTCGACTCCGATGACATGGCGCGGACTGTAGCGGTATGACCGGCTCCGCCGTACAGCCGGTCGCCCTTAGAGCTGTCCCGCCGGACAGGACCTAGGCGGGGGAACCCGTGGCCGGCTCTCCGTCCGCGTCCTCGTGGTGCCCTGCGCGCCCCGCCCCCTTCGCACTCTCGGCGCCCTCGGCGCTCAGCGCACAGCTGGGGTTGTGGCACGGTCCGGGAGCCCATTCGGGAACGAAAGCCCCGAGGACCTTGCGTCGTTTGATGACGGAGCCGACAGGCTGTCCGCAGGCCGGGCAGACAAACTCGCCCTGCGGGCGGCGGACGGTCCGACGTCCTTCGCTGCCCATGCGTCAAGGATAAGTCGGCATGCCCAGGACGAACAGCGCTCGCGTCCGCCCGCTACCGCTTCCTGCCGTACTGCCGCACGACCACGCCGTTGCTGAAGGTTCGCACCCAGTCCAGCGCGAAGTCGGTGACAGCGAAGTCCGTGCCGAACATCGGCATGCCCGCGCCGTACACCTGCGGATACGTCTTGATCACGAGCTCGTCGATCTCGTCGAGCAGCTCGCCGGCGATCTGCGAGCCACCGCACAGGTAGATGTCGAGGCCGCTGTCCTCTGCCTTCAGCTCGCGGACCTTGCCGACCAGATCGTCGGAGATGATCTCGACGTTCGGATCCGGGGACTTGTCGAGGGTGCGCGACGGAACGTACTCGCGCAGCTGGGCGTACGGGCTGGTGATGTTGGCGTCCAGCGCCAGCTGGTAGCTGGCGCGCCCCTGGATCAAGGTGTCGAAGCGCTTGTTCCCGGCATCCTGGATGCCCAGCGCCTCACGGCCCTGCACCGGAATGGTCTCCGGGTACTCGGTCTTCAGGAACTCCAGGTACTCCGCGTCCACGAAGCTGAACATGGACGAGGCATCGCCGCTCGGGTCTCCGATGAAGCCGTCGATGGAGCAGGCGATGAAGTACGTGAGCTTGCGCAAACCGGTCCTCTGTTTCTTTCGGGGTCAGTTGTTTCTGTCGAGGTCAGTCGCCTCCGCGGTTCGGCCCCGCCGAACCACTGCGCCTATAGTGCTCCATGTGTAGTGGTTAAGCAAGCGCCTTTTTCGGAAGGCATGTTGGGAACACACGCCGAGGAGGAACGAGAGGACATGGCCAGGAACCCGGAGCGCAGGATCGCCCTCGTGGACGCCGCCATCGAGGTGCTCGCCCGTGAAGGGGCCCGTGGCCTCACCTTCCGCGCGGTCGACGGCCAGGCCGGCGTCCCCGCGGGAACGGCGTCCAACTACTTCGCGAGCCGCGACGACCTGTTCACCCAGGCCGGCGCCCGGATTCATGTACGGATGACACCGGAGCCGGCCCAGGTCGACGAGGCGATGCGGCCCGCGCCGACCCGTGAGCTCTACGTGGAGCTGATGCAGTGGCTGGTGCGGCGCATGACCGAGGAGCGGACCGGCTACCTCGCCATGCTGGAGCTACGACTGGAGGCCACCCGCCGCCCGGCGCTGCAGGCGGAGCTGAACCGGGCGATCCGCGCCGACCTGGACGCGAACCGGCGCTTCCATCTCGATTCCGGGCTCCCCGGCGACGCGGACACCTTCCTTGCCCTCTACCTGGCCATGACGGGCTTGCTGCTGGAGCACTTCACCCTGCCCGATGTGCTCGCCGACCAGGACGTGGACGCCCTGGTGGAGACCGTCGTCACGCGGATCGTCCCTGAGAAGTGACCCGTCCGGCGACGGGCTCCCGCCACATGGGCCACATGTGCGGGCCGCCGGGCAGCTCGACCGTACGGTCCGTGAAGGCGAAGCCGAGCCGCTCGTACAGCCTGCTGCTGCGGGGGTTGCTCGCCTCCAGATATGCGGGCACGCCCTCGCGGTCGCAGCGCTCCAGCGCGGGTGCGAGCAGCGCGCTCCCGAGCCCCTGGCCCTGCCGCTCCGGGGAGACCGCGATCAGCAGCAGGTACTCGTGCGCCCGGCCCTGCGGATGGGCCTCGCCGGTCAGCCGCCCGACGAGCTCGGCCCGCTCGTTGTCCGGGTCGGCGATCTCGCGCATCCGGGCCGGGGTGTCGTCCTCCTCCTCGGGCGGGTCGGCCGGCACCTGCAGCCAGAGCGCCGCGGCCGTGCCGTCCTCCGTCATGTCGACCCGGCCCTCCATGAGCGCGGCATCGAGGAACACGCCGAGGAATGTGCCGTGCACCTTGCGGCGATGAGCTTCGTCGGGGAAGACCCAGCTGCTCACCGGGTCGTGCATGAACGCCTCGTCGAGCAGCCGTACCACCGTTTCGCGGTCGCTCTCCCCCGCCTGCCGTATCCGTACGCCCACGCCCGGACCCCTTTCCGTGATCGTCAACTGGCCGCTGCGATCCTAGAGTTGGGTCCGGCCTTTCGCACCTGGCGTCGCGTCCGCGCTCAGCGGGTGCGGCGCGTGACGAACTCCGCCAGGGAGAGCAGGTCCCCCGCCGCCCCGAGGTCGGGGACGGCCCGGGACAGCTGCTGGACGGCTCGCGCCATCCGGTCGGCCGCCTGGAGCTGCGCCCAGTCCCGGCCGCCGGCCCGGTCCACCGCCTCGGCGGCGCGGCGGACCGCCTCGTCGTCCATCGCCCGCCCATAGAGCTCGGCCAGCTCCGCCCCTGCCGCGGTGTCCGAGCTGAGCGCCGCCACCACCGGCAGCGACGTCCTGTGCGCGGTCAGATCGGCGCCGGCCTGTCTGCCCGTGCGGTCGGGGTCGCCCCAGATCCCGATCAGATCGTCGATGAGCTCGAAGGCCAGCCCCGCCTCCCGTCCGAAGGCGTCCATGGCCACGACCTCTTCCTCGCCAGCGCCCGCGTACAGCGCGCCGAGGGCGCAGGCGCAGCCGAGCAGCGCCCCGGTCTTCGCCGTCGCCATGGCGAGGCATTCGTCGAGCGAGACCTCGTGCGGGCCGGACTGCTCGACGGCGCTGTCCGCCTGCCGGCCGGCGCAGAGCTCGATCACACAGGCGGCGAGCCGCGCCGAGGCGGCCGGGGACACGGGGTGCCGGTCCTCGGCGAGCAGCCGAAGCGCGAGGGCGAGCATGGCGTCGCCCGCGATGAGGGCGTCCGGGGTGCCGAACACCGTCCAGGCGGTGGGCCGGTGCCTGCGGGTCCGGTCCACGTCGATGACGTCGTCGTGCAGCAGTGTGAAGTTGTGGACGAGCTCCACGGCGGCCGCCGCCCGCACGGCGTGCCGCGGATCCCCGCCGAGCGCCCGGGCGGCGGCGAGCACCAAGGCGGGCCGGATCGCCTTCCCCGCCGATCCCGCGGCCGGCGTGCCGTCGGCGTGCTCCCAGCCGAAGTGGTACATCGCGACACGGCGCAGGGATCCGGGCAGCGACTCCACGGTGTCGCGCAGTCGGGGATTGACGGCGATGCGGGTGCGCTCCAGGAGTGCCGCTGCCTCGTGCCCCTCGGTGGCGGCGGCGTCCGTGCTGGTCATGGTCACGGTCACGTCCTCTGTGAAGGGGGTGGGGCGGGGCGGCGCCGGGCCGCCCCCGCCGGGTCGAGCGCGCCCGGGCCCGTCAGCGCCAGCGGCTGACTTCGACGTTCTCCAGCACGCCGAGTGCGTCGGGCACGAGGATCGCCGCCGAGTAGTAGGCCGTGACCAGGTAGGAGATGATCGCCTGCTCGTCGATGCCCATGAAGCGGACCGACAGGCTCGGCTCGATCTCATCGGGGATCCCTGTCTGCTGCAGGCCGATGACGCCCTGTTCGTGCTCGCCCGTACGCATGCACAGGATCGAGGTGGTCCTCGCGTCCGAGACCGGGATCTTGTTGCAGGGGAAGATCGGAACTCCGCGCCAGGCCGGGATCTTGTTCCCACCGATGTCCACGCTCTCCGGGACGAGGCCGCGCTTGTTGCACTCGCGGCCGAACGCGGCGATGGCGCGCGGGTGGGCGAGGAAGAGTTTGGAGCCGCGCCGCCGGGACAGCAGCTCGTCCATGTCGTCGGGGCTGGGCACGCCGTCGTGGGGCTGCAGCCGCTGCCCGTAGTCGCAGTTGGCCAGGAGCCCGAACTCCCGGTTGTTGATGAGTTCGTCCTCCTGGCGCTCGCGCAGCGCCTCGACCGTCAGCCGCAACTGCTGCTCGGTCTGGTTCATCGGCTGGTTGTAGAGGTCCGCGACGCGGCTGTGGACCTTCAGCACGGTCTGGGCGACGCTCAGTTCGTACTCGCGCGGGGCCGCTTCGTAGTCCACGTACGTATGCGGCACGACGGCTTCGCCGACATGGCCCGCGGAGAGGTCGATGGCGGCCTCGCCGTATTGGTTGGTCCGCTGCTGGGGGATCGACAGCGCGGAGAGGAGATGGGCTCCGAGGGACTCCGCACGGTCCGCGAGGGTGAGCACGTCCTGCCGGGAGAGCTCCAGCGCGATGCATGCGGTGGCGGCCCGGGCCGTGAACTCCCATACGGCGTCCCCGTCGACCAGGGAGCGGTCGCCGAAGTAGGACCCGTCGGCGAGGACCCCGAGCACCGCCTCGTCGCCGTACGGGCCGGTGCCGATCTGCTCCACCCGGCCGTGCGCCAGGAGGAACACCCGATCCGCCGTCTCGCCCTTCGTGGCCAGCACGTCGCCGGGCGCGAACCTCACCTGCCGGCATCGTTGGGCCAGTTCGCCGAGCACGGCCTCGTCGCCGAATCCCCGCAGCGGTGGCAGCTCGCCGAGCTCGGCCGGAATGACCTCGACCCGGCTCCCGGTCTGGATGAAGGTGACCCGCCCGTCGCCCACGGAATAGCTGAGCCGACGGTTCACCCGGTACGTACCACCCTGCACCTGGGTCCAGGGCAGCATCCGCAGCAGCCACCTGGAGGTGATCTCCTGCATCTGGGGCGCCGACTTGGTGGTGGTCGCCAGGTTCCGCGCGGCTGCCGTGCCGAGACTCTGCTGCGGCGGCGCCTGGTCCTCGCGTACCTCGTCACCAACCGAACCAACCGACATGGGATCCCTCGCAATCATGGGTTGACCTGCGAGGAAAAGCCTTCCAGCACGGAGAGTCGCCACGCCATTACACAAATGAGTGGGACTAGTCGCGAACGTGCGGGGCATGACACGCACTTTCCACCCGGCCGGCCCACCACGCTGATCACCACCGGGATCGACTGCCGGGATCCGCCGTCCGGACCGGCTGTCCGGACTCTGCTGTCCAAACCGGATGCCCAAACCGGATGCCCAAACCGGATGCGCGGACCGGATGCGCGGACCGACCGTCCGGACCGGCTGTCCGGATCGGCTCGCACACCGTGCGAACGGATCGGCCGGGCAACGGTGTTGGGTACAAGGTCGGTACGAGCCATTCCGCTCGGCCACGGTCCAGCACCACCACACCCACGAAGGAGTCGTTCATGTCCCCACCCATGTCCGCGAGCAGTTTCCTCGACGCCCTGCGCGACGAGGGGCTCACGGTCGTCCAGGTCGGCGACTGGCGCACCCACAACCGCAATCACAAGGGCCCTTGGGGACCGGTGCACGGCGTGATGATTCACCACACCGTCACCGAGGGCACTGCCGATACCGTCCGCATCTGCCGGGACGGCTACCCGACCCTGCCCGGCCCGCTCTGTCACGGGGTCATCGCCAAGGACGGCAAGGTCCATCTGGTCGGCTACGGCAGAGCCAACCACGCAGGGCTCGGCGACGACGACGTACTGCGCGCCGTGATCGCGGAGAAGCTGCTGCCGCCGGACGACGAGGCGAACACCGACGGGAACCGGCACTTCTACGGTTTCGAGTGCGAGAACCTCGGTGACGGCGAGGACCCGTGGCCCGCCGCCCAGCTGGAGGCCATCGAGAAGGCCGCGGCGGCCGTCTGCCGCCGCCACGGCTGGACGGCACGGTCGGTCATCGGCCATCTGGAGTGGCAGCCGGGCAAGGTCGATCCGAGGGGCTTCACCATGAACGCGATGCGGACCCGCATCGCGGAGCGGCTCAAGTGAGTGTGAGCAGGCGGGCGGGGAGGCCGGGCTCTTCGCGGACCGCGTCCTCCCCGCGCCGGACGACCCGGTGCAGAGCGGCGCCCGGCGTCCTCGTGACGACGTCGTCGAGGCGTCCGTCCACGAAGAGCGCGGCCGCGCCGTCGTCGAGCGCCCAGCCGTCCGGCAGTACGCCGCCGGCGACGGCCGAGAGGTACGCGGGCCTGCGCCCGGCCTCGCTGTCATAGTGCGGGCACATGCTGCCGGGCAGCAGCCCGAGCCCGTCGTGCAGCGGCCGGACGGGCCCGAAGGAGTCGGTCAGGCAGGCGTCGAACCAACAGGCGGCGCCTGCGCTGATCCCGCAGAGCAGCACGCCTCGGCCGTACGCCTCGCGCAGGATGTCGTCCACACCGTGCAGCCGCCACACGGCCAGCATGTTGGCGGTGTTCCCGCCGCCGGTGTACACGATGTCCTGGCCGAGGAGGAAGGTCCGCAGATCCTCGCGGTCGCGGCGGAACAGCGGAAGATGGGTGGACTCGCAGTCCTGCCGCTCGAAGGCGGCGCTGAAGCCCTGAATGTAGCCTTCCGCATCTCCGCTCGCGGTGGGCAGGAAGCAGACTCTCGGTCGAGCGCGCCGGGCGTGGGCGAGGACGAAGTCGTCGAGCAGCGTGTCGGGGTCCTCGGAGAACCCGCCGCCGAGCAGCACGATCTTTCCTGTAGCAGTCATCAGCCCGCAGCGTAGTGCCGCCGCCCCGCGGCCGCGGGGCGGCGAGAGGCGGCGAGAGGCGGCGAAGATGGTGGGATGAACGCGTTCGACCTCGCCACCCTGCGGCCCCGGCTCCCCTCCCCCCTGGAGGCGGTCGAGGACGAGCGCTTCGCACGGCACGGCGTCCGGCTGCTGCTCAAGCGGGACGATCTGATCCACCCGGATCTGCCGGGCAACAAATGGCGCAAGCTGGCGCCGAATCTGCTCGCCGCCGCCGGGCGTACGGTCCTGACCTTCGGCGGCGCCTACTCCAACCATCTGCGTGCCACCGCCGCCGCCGGCCGGCTGCTGGGCTTCCGCGCCATCGGTGTCGTACGGGGTGACGAACTCGCCGGCCGGCCCCTCAACCCGTCACTTGCCGCATGCGCCGCCGACGGGATGCGGCTGCACTTCGTGGATCGCGGGACGTACCGCCGCAAGGCCGACCCGGAAGTACTGGCGGGCCTGCTCGGCCGCTTCGGGGAGCACGGGGAGTGTTACGTCGTCCCGGAGGGCGGCAGCAACGCGCTTGCCGCCCGCGGTTGTACGGAGCTCGGACACGAGCTGCGCGGAGTGGCCGATGTGGTGGCTGTGGCGTGCGGGACCGGCGGGACGCTCGCCGGGCTCGCGGCCGGGCTCGCACCGGGCCAGAAGGCGCTCGGCGTGCCCGTGCTGAGGGGCGGCTTCCTGGGCGAGGAGATACGCGCCCTTCAGCAGGACGCCTTCGGCGGACCGGCGGGCGACTGGTGGCTCGACGAGCGTTTCCACTTCGGCGGCTACGCCCGTACCGGCCCCGGGCTCGACGCCTTCGCCGACGATTTCGAGGCGCGGCACGGCCTGCCCGTCGAACGTCTCTATGTCGCCAAAATGCTGTACGGACTTGCCACCCTCACCGAGGAGGGCGCCTTCACACCCGGAACGGTCGTCGCGGCCGTGATCACGGGAAGCCCCGGAACCCCCGGAACCCCCGGAACCCTGGGAAGCCCGGGAAGTCCCGCCGCCCCGGGAAGCCCGGCACGCGCTCACTCCGAGCCCTCCCGGTAGGCCGCCGCCTCCTCCAGGTCGAGCCGGCGCAGCAGCGTCCGCATCATCTCGTCGTCGATGCGCCGCTCGTCGCGCAGCCGCACGAAGACCTCCCGCTCCGACTGGATCACTTCGCGGGCGAGCCGCCGGTAGGTGTGGTCCACGGACTCTCCAGTGAGGGGGTTTCCCGCCCCCAGCCGCTCCCAGGGTGAGTTCCTGCGGCGTTCGAGGACCGTGCGCAGCCGGTCGGCGAGCGGTCCCGGCAGGGCGTTGCGCTCGTCGGCGAGCAGTTCCTCCAGGCGCTCCTCGGCCGCCCGGGACGCCTCGCTCTGAGCCTGTGCCTCCTCCAGAGTGAGGGCATGGGGATCGCGCTGCGGCAGCTTCAGGGCGCGGATCAGCAGCGGCAGGGTCAGCCCCTGCACCACCAGCGTCCCGATCACGGTGGTGAAGGTGAGGAAGAGCACCAGGTTCCGCTCGGGGAAGGACTCCCCGCCGGGCACGGTGAGGGGAATGGAGAAGGCGATCGCCAGGGAGACCACTCCGCGCATTCCGGCCCAGCCGACGATCACGGGCGCCTTCCACGTCACGCCCGGCTCCCGTTCCCTGATCCGGCTCGACAGCGCCCGCGGCAGGAAGGTGGCGGGGAAGACCCAGATGTACCGCACCACGACGACGGCGACGAAGACGCCGACGGCGTACCCGGCGACCTCCCCGACCCCGTACGCGCCGAGCCCTTGGACGACGAACGGGAGCTGCAGCCCGATCAGCGCGAAGACCGACGACTCCAGGAGGAAGGCGACCATCTTCCAGACGGCCGCCTCCTGAAGCCGGGTCGCGAAGTCGACCTGCCAGGCGCGGTGCCCGAGGAAGAGGGCGACGACCACGACGGCCAGCACGCCGGAGGCCCCGACGTGCTCGGCGGCGGCGTAGGCGACGAAGGGGATGAGCAGGGAGAGGGTGTTCTGGAGCAGGGCTTCCTTCACGTGCGTGCGCAGCCAGTGGATCGGCACCATCAGGACCAGCCCCACGCCGATGCCGCCGACCGCCGCGAGCAGGAACTCGCGGATGCCTCCGGCCCAGCTCAGGCCCTCGCCGAGCGCCGCGGCCACGGCCACCCGGTACGCGGTGATGGCGGTGGCGTCGTTCACCAGGGACTCGCCCTGGAGGATCGTGGTGATGCGGTTCGGCAGACCGAGGCGGCGGGCGATCGCGGTGGCGGCCACGGCATCGGGCGGGGCCACGACCGCCCCGAGGACGAGTGCCGCGGTCAGCGGAAGGCCGGGCACCAGCAGATAGGCGAGCCAGCCGACGACGACCGTCGCGAAGAGCACGTAGCCGACCGAGAGGAGGGCGATCGGCCTGATGTTGGCCCGCAGATCGAGATACGAGCTCTCCACGGCGGCCGAGTGCAGCAGCGGGGGAAGGATCAGCGGCAGCACGATGTGCGGGTCGAGGGTGTAGTCCGGGACCCCGGGCACGTACGAGGCGATCAGCCCCATCGCGACGAGCAGCAGCGGGGCCGGCACCGGCGTCCTGCGGGCCGCCCCCGCGATCACGGCGCTCGCCGCGATCAGCGCCACCAGTGGCAATGCGTCCATTTCCCCGACCTCACGTCCGTCGCCCGCGTCGTAATCTGGCAATCATGAGCGAGTGCCCACATGTTCTCGACCTGCCGCGCCCCGAACCCGCACAGCTGAGCGACACATGCCTCGAGTGCGTGGCGGACGGGACGCATCCGGTGCAACTGCGCCTCTGCCTGACCTGCGGGCATGTGGGGTGCTGCGACTCGTCGGTGAGCCGGCACGCGTTCCGGCACTCCGAGGGGGCGGAACATCCTGTCATGCGTACCCTGGAGCCCGGAGAGAGCTGGCGCTGGTGCTTCACGGACGGTTCGATCGTCTGACGTGTGGGTACGTCAACCCTCCGCCGACTCATCGCAATTGAGACCCGCAGACCTCTAGCCACTGTCCGTACTCATAGGCTTACCATGAGTGACAGCGTCGGGTAGGGGTCCCGGCGACACGGCACCATGGATCACGGTAGCGTCGCCAGTCCAGGTACTTGGCTGCGCACCGACGCGCAGCCCTCGGCTCCGGGAGCGTCCTCCCGGAGCCTCGATCGACCTTGTGCCACCTTGGAGGTGAGGGTGTCCCAGATCGCAGGCGAGCCCGGGACTCAGGACTTCGTGGAAGTCCGGCTGCCCGCTGCGGGTGCCTACCTGTCCGTGCTGCGTACGGCCACGGCCGGCCTCGCGGCGCGCTTGGACTTCACCCTCGACGAGATCGAGGACCTGCGTATCGCTGTCGACGAGGCCTGCGCGATCCTGCTGCAGCAGGCCGTCCCCGGGTCCGTCCTCAGCTGCGTCTTCCGGCTCGTCGACGATTCCCTGGAGGTCACGGTCTCGGCTCCGACGACCGACGGCCGCGCGCCGGAGCGCGACACCTTCGCCTGGACGGTGCTCTCGGCACTGGCCGGCAAGGTCGACTCCTCCGTCGCGGACGACCGTACGGTCTCCATCAGCCTGTACAAACAGCGCGGCGCGGGACCCGGGCCGGCGTGAGGGACGGGGACGGTCCGGTGCGGGACGAGGAGCGCATTCCCGGAGTGCCGAACAGCGGGCGTGCGGCTCCGGCGGAGCCGGCGCGTGTGCCGGTGGGCATCCCGGAGCAGCAGGCCAGGCCGCACCCGGTGGACGAGCGCGACGGCCTTTCGGCCACGGTGGAGCAGGCGCAGGCAGAGCGGGCGGCCCATATGAGCGAGCACGAGCACGACTCCAAGGAACACGAGCACCACGATCCGAACGACCGGAGCGAGGCGCGGTCGATGTTCATCGCGTTGCGCAAACTTCCTGAAGGCTCCCCCGAGCGTGCCGAGCTCCGGAATCAGCTGGTGCGGATGCACCTGCCCCTGGTCGAGCACCTGGCCCGCCGCTTCCGCAACCGCGGCGAGCCGCTCGACGATCTGACCCAGGTCGCCACGATCGGCCTGATCAAGTCGGTGGACCGGTTCGATCCGGAGCGGGGCGTCGAGTTCTCGACGTACGCGACTCCCACGGTCGTCGGCGAGATCAAGCGCCACTTCCGCGACAAGGGCTGGGCGGTCCGGGTGCCGCGCCGCCTCCAGGAGCTGCGGCTCGCGCTGACGACGGCGACCGCCGAGCTCTCCCAGCAGCACGGCCGCTCGCCGACGGTCCATGAGCTGGCCGAGCGTCTCGGGATCTCCGAGGAGGAGGTCCTGGAGGGCCTGGAGTCGGCGAACGCGTACTCGACGCTGTCGCTGGACGTGCCCGACACCGACGACGAGTCCCCGGCGGTCGCGGACACGCTGGGCGCGGAGGACGAGGCGCTGGAGGGCGTCGAGTACCGCGAGTCGCTGAAGCCGCTGCTGGAGGATCTGCCGCCGCGGGAGAAGCGGATTCTGCTGCTTCGCTTCTTCGGCAACATGACGCAGTCGCAGATCGCCCAGGAGGTGGGCATCTCCCAGATGCACGTCTCCCGCCTGCTGGCCCGCACACTCGCACAGCTCCGCGAGAAGCTGCTGGTGGAGGAGTAGGGGGCCGTGTCCCCAGCCCTTCCGGGGGCAGGGGGCCGTGCCCCGGCACTTCCGGGGGAGAGTCCCAGAAGTCGGCCCTGCGAAGCCGCACCCGGCGACCGGACCCCCGGAGGGCCCTCGGTCTGTCTTCTGGATCAGGCCGGATCAGTGAGCGTGCGTGCCAGGGCACGCGAACCCATCAAGATCCACCGGACAGGTCCTAGGCCGTGTCTGACAAATCCCGCCCGGCGCGCGACGCCCTGCGG
The DNA here is from genome assembly GCF_056435785.1 of Streptomyces sp. NPDC043870. Lineage (NCBI taxonomy): Bacteria > Bacillati > Actinomycetota > Actinomycetes > Kitasatosporales > Streptomycetaceae > Streptomyces > Streptomyces sp. NPDC043870. Next base: position 53,074 of record NZ_JBWKDT010000013.1, on the reverse strand, counting down.
GCGGACGGCGCCATTTGTCAGACACGACCTAGGCGTCCGCGCGTCCTCTGATCCCCAGCGCCTCCGTGGTCGTCGGGTTGATCAGCAGGACCAGCGAGGTGACGGCGACCACCGCGAGGACGATGCCCGCCGGGATCAGTGGGCCCGTGGTGCTCAGCAGGGTCCAGGCGACCGGCAGGGACAGGATCTGGGTGATGATCGCGGGGCCGCGGCTCCAGCTGCGGCGCAGCAGCAGCCCGCGCGCGGCCAGCAGCGGAATCAAGCCGAGGGCGATCAGCGTCGCTCCGCCCGTGGCAGCCTGCGTCGTGCTGTCGGGGTGGCTGGTGAAGCCCGACACCAGCATGTAGAGGCCCCCGGCCACCAGGGCGAGGGCCTCCAGTCCGCAGAAGGCCGCGGCGGCGGTAAGGCGGGTGGGACGCGACTCGGGGGTCTGCTCAGCACTGCTCACCCTTGCAGGGTAGCCGTGCACCCCCGTACGCCCCCGCCGACCCGGGCTGGGCCGGGTACCGCCCGGTAGGTACCCTGGCGCCCATGCGCGCACTCCTTGTGGTCAACCCGGCAGCAACCACCACCAGTGCCCGCACCCGTGACGTTCTCATCCACGCCCTCGCCAGCGAGATGAAGCTGGAGGCCGTCACGACGGAGTACCGCGGCCACGCCCGGGATCTCGCCCGGCGGGCTGCCGAGTCCGGGGAGACCGACCTGGTCGTCGCGCTCGGCGGCGACGGCACGGTGAACGAGGTCGTGAACGGTCTGCTGCATTCCGGCCCGGAGCCGGACGCGCTCCCCCGCCTCGCGGTCGTGCCCGGTGGCTCCACCAATGTCTTCGCCCGCGCGCTGGGGCTGCCGAACGACGCCGTGGAGGCGACCGGCGCGATCCTGGACGCGCTCAGCCTCCGGAGCGAGCGGACGGTCGGGCTCGGTCTCGCGTCGGGTACGCCGGGCACGGAGGACGAGGCGATCCCGCCCCGCTGGTTCACCTTCTGCGCGGGCTTCGGCTTCGACGCCGGTGTGATCGGCCGGGTCGAACAGCAGCGAGAGCGCGGCAAGACATCGACGCACGCCCTGTATGTGCGCCAGGCGGTACGCCAGTTCCTCGAGGAACCGCATCGCCGGCGTGGCGCGATCACGCTGGAGCGCCCCGGCGCGGAGCCGGTGACGGACCTCGCGCTGTCCATAGTCTGCAACACCTCCCCCTGGACCTACCTGGGCAATCGTCCGGTGTACGCGTCTCCGAGGGCCTCCTTCGACACGGCCCTCGACGTGCTCGGACTGAACCGGCTCTCCACGCTGGCCGTGGCCAGATATGCGACGCAGCTCCTCACCTCGACCCCCGACCGCGGCCCGCGCGGCAAGCACGCCTTCTCCCTGCACGACCAGACGGACTTCACCTTGCATTCGAAGGCTCCGCTGCCCTTCCAGATGGACGGTGACCATCTGGGCCTGCGAACGAGCGTGACGTTCACAGGCGTACGCCGTGCACTGCGTGTGATTGTGTGAGTGGAAGGGCCCTAAGCCCTTTATCTCGAACGTATGGGCTGGGGTCCACCCCATGGAAGTACGGCTGTGACCTAGTCGACACCGAGGAATCAAAAAAAACTTTCCGGAAGGGGTTGTATCCGCCGCCGAGGTTTGCGAATCTCTACATGGCGATCGGGACGGCCCGCAGAATCGGCCTCTCAGAGCCAGAACCCCTCCTCATTCCAAGGACCACAACCAGTTCATCTGGGCGTCGGCCCTTCCGCTGCGGGGGGATTCGTGAAAGCGTTCACATTCACAAGCACCCTGCACGTAATACCAAGAGAGGTAGCAGCCATGGACTGGCGTCACAACGCCGTTTGCCGCGAGGAAGACCCCGAGCTGTTCTTCCCCATCGGCAACACCGGTCCTGCGCTGCTGCAGATCGAGGAAGCCAAGGCCGTCTGCCGCCGCTGCCCCGTCATGGAGCAGTGTCTGCAGTGGGCGCTCGAGTCCGGCCAGGACTCCGGCGTCTGGGGTGGCCTCAGCGAGGACGAGCGCCGCGCGATGAAGCGCCGCGCCGCTCGCAACCGGGCGCGCAACGCCAGCGCCTGATTGCCACCGCTACGAGCCTGAGCCCGGCGGCGCGTACGGCGAGTACGCACTCACCGCCCCCGAGCCGCAGCGCGCAGCAGTAACTCACAAGCGTTCGAGCCCCGGACCGTGTCCATACGGTCCGGGGCTCGCTGCTGTTCCCGGCGGGATCGGCCGGGACGCTTCCTGGCTCCGCACCGATCGGCCAGGGTGACCGGGCAGCGCTTCCTGGCTCCGCACCGACGGCCGGGGGCCGCTGCCGGCGCTGCCCCGCCGGCCGGGGCTACTTCTGGTTGCACACCGGGATGTCGAGGACGACGCGCGTGCCGCGGCCGAGGGCGGGCTGCATGTCGAAGCTGCCGCCCAACTCCCCCTCGACCAGGGTCCTGACGATCTGCAGACCGAGGTTGCCGGCCCGCTGCGGATCAAAGCCTTCGGGCAGTCCGCGGCCGTCGTCCTGGACGGTGATCAGCAGCCGCTCGTCGGAGCGCGGGCCCCCGCGTACCGCCGAGACCTCGACCGTGCCGTGCTCTCCCGGGGCGAAGGCGTGCTCCAGGGCGTTCTGCAGGACTTCGGTGAGGACCATGGAGAGCGGAGTCGCGACCTCGGCGTCGAGAATTCCGCAGCGGCCGGTGCGGCGGCATTCGACCTTGCCCGGGGAGATCTCGGCGACCATCGCGAGCACCCGGTCGGCGATCTCGTCGAACTCGACCCGCTCGTCCAGGTTATGAGACAGCGTCTCATGGACGATCGCGATCGAGCCGACGCGGCGGACCGCCTCGTTGAGTGCCTCCCTGCCGCGGACGGAGTCCATCCGGCGGGCCTGCAGCCGCAGCAGCGCGGCGACCGTCTGGAGGTTGTTCTTCACCCGGTGGTGGATCTCCCGGATGGTGGCGTCCTTGGTGATCAACTCCCTTTCGCGGCGGCGCAGTTCGGTGACGTCGCGGAGCAGTACGAGGGAGCCGATGCGGGGGCCCTTGGGCTTGAGCGGGATGGCGCGCAGCTGGATGACGCCGCCGCTGCCCTCGACCTCGGCCTCGCGAGGCGCGTATCCGCTGGCGAGTTTGACCAGGGCTTCGTCGACCGGGCCGCGGGACGGGGCGAGTTCGGCGGTGATCTGGCCGAGGTGCTGGCCGACGAGATCGGCGGCGAGGCCGAGGCGGTGGTACGCGGAGAGGGCGTTCGGGGACGCGTACTGGACGACACCGTCGGCATCGAGGCGGATCAGTCCGTCGCCGGCGCGCGGGGAGGCGTCCATCTCGACCTGTTGCCCGGGGAAGGGGAAAGCGCCCGCGGCGATCATCTGAGCAAGGTCCGAGGCGGACTGGAGGTAGGTGAGCTCCAGCCGGCTCGGGGTGCGGACGGTCAGCAGATTGGTGTTGCGGGCGATCACTCCGAGTACGCGGCCGTCACGGCGTACGGGGATGGACTCGACCCGTACCGGCACCTCCTCGCGCCACTCCGGGTCGCCCTCGCGCACGATCCGGCCCTCGTCGAGTGCCGCGTCGAGAAGAGGACGGCGGCCTCGTGGAACCAGATGCCCGACCATGTCGTCCTGGTAGGAGGTGGGGCCGGTGTTGGGCCGCATCTGGGCGACGGAGACATAGCGGGTACCGTCGAGAGTGGGCACCCAGAGCACGAGGTCGGCGAAGGACAGGTCGGAGAGCAGTTGCCACTCCGAGACCAGCAGGTGGAGCCACTCGAGGTCGGACTCACTCAGAGCGGTGTGCTGGCGTACGAGATCGTTCATGGAGGGCACGCTGTGAGCGTACCTTCGGTATGAACCTGACGGGATCGGGCTCCGTGGTGGAGGATGGGCCCGGAACCAGTCCGTGCGTATGGATGGACAGACCAGAATGGTCTAGTCCACAATGGTACGGATCGCATCACCCCGGGGTTCACCTCGGGTCCCGAAATACCTCCGCCCTCCCCGCACAGGAGGGTGGACCGAGGTACCCGGCGCTCTCTGCCCTGACTGCGCCGAGACCTCCCACGGCCGCGTGGGACCGCACACCCGCCGGCCGAGCAACTCCGGGCTGCGGTGCCGGATGGGTTGAGGGTCCCGTCCTGGCGCCGCGGCCCGCGGGTGTTTTCGGGGCCTTCACCGCGGATCCGGCCCCGCCCCCGGCCACGCACGCATCGCCATCTCCCCCGCGGCCTGCAGGGCCTCTTGCGTCGCGCCGTCACGGGCCTGGAGCGACAGACCCTGGAGTACAGCCACGCTGAAGCGGGCGAGGGCGGCCGGGTCGGTGCCGGGAGGAATAGCTCCCGAGGCGACATCCGCGCGAATACGGGTCTCGATGGCGGCCAGGCTGGTGTCGCGCCGGTCCCGCAGGGCGGCCGCGACCTCCGGCGTCGTGCAGTTGACCGCCGCACCGATCACGAGGCAGCCCCATGGGTGTGCCGGGTCGGAGTACTCCGCCGCGCCATCGCGCACCATCCTCTCGATGGCGGCCCGGGCGGTGGGCTCCTCGGCCAGGGCGCGGCCCATGAAGGCGCCGTACGTGTCCCCGTATGCGCCCACGACCTCCTCGAAGAGGGCCTTCTTGTCGCCGAAGGCCGCGTACAGGCTCGGCGCGCCGATGCCCATGACGCGCGTGAGGTCCGCGACCGAGGTCGCTTCGTAGCCGTGCTCCCAGAAGACCATCATGGCCTGCCGCAGGGCCGCCTCCCGGTCGAAGGAGCGGGGCCTGCCGCGCTGTTTCGTCGCCATGCCGAAAATTCTATAGCGATCGTTCGAGAATCTGTTACGGTTCATTTCTGTAGCGATCACTAGGGAAATTGGGAGACATCGCCATGGGCGTGCTCACAGGCAGGACGGCACTGGTCACCGGCGGCAGCAGGGGCATCGGACGGGGCGTCGCGGAGCGGCTCGGACGGGACGGCGCCCGGGTGGCCGTGCACTACGGCAGCAACGAGGCCGCGGCGAAGGAGACGGTCGCGGCGATCGAGGATGCGGGCGGCGAGGCGTTCGCGATCGGGCAGGAGCTGGGAGTGCCGGGGGACGCGGCGGGACTGTGGGAGCAGTTCGACCGGGCCTCCGGAGGCGACGGGCTGGACATCCTGGTCAACAACGCCGGCATCGCGGGTGGACGCGGGTTCGCGGACATTCGCGAGGAGGACTTCGAGCGGACCTTCGCGGTGAACGCCAAGGCGCCGTTCTTCGTGACCCAGCTGGGCGCGGAGCGGCTGCGGGACGGCGGCCGGATCATCAACATCTCCTCCGGGCTGTCCCGGGCCGCGGTGATGCCGGACCTGATCGCCTACTCGATGAGCAAGGCCGCGCTGGACATGTTCACCCGGAATCTCTCCAAGATCCTCGGACCCCGCGGCATCACGGTGAACGCGGTCGCCCCGGGCATCATCGACACGGACATCAACGCGGACTGGCTGCGCACGAGCGACGAGGCGCGGGCGGGCGCGGCGGCGATGTCGGCGCTGGGGCGCGTGGGCACCCCGTCCGACATCGCCGATGCGGTGGCCTTCCTCGCCTCCGACGCGGGCCGCTGGATCACCGGCGAGTGGCTCGACACATCGGGCGGCTCGCTGGCGTGACGGGGGTGTGGGGGAACGCGGTTCCCCCACACCGTCACCGCGTTTCGGTGACCTTCGCGAGAGCCCGCGGCGCGTCCGGGTCCTGGCCGCGGGCGATGGTCACCTCGTACGCCAGGAGCTGGAGCGGAAGGATCTCCAGGATGGGCTGGACCTCCTCCGCCACTCCCTCCGTGGGCAGGACGAACCCCGCGGAGGCCGCCTCGACCTGAGGCTTCGGGCCGACGACGACCAGGTCCGCGCCGCGGCCGCGGAGGCGGTCGAGGACGGGCTGGAGGGCCTCGCCGCCGCGGCCGTCCGTCACCACCGCGATCACCGGGGAGATGTTGTCGACCATGGCCAGCGGCCCGTGCAGCAGGTCGGCGCCGGAGTACGAGAGTGCCGGGATGTAACTCGTCTCCATCAGCTTGAGGGCCGCCTCCTTGGCCGTCGGATAGCCGTAGCCCCTGGACGTGATGACCATGCGCCCGGCGAAGCGGTAGCGCGAGGCCAGGGCCTTCACCTCGGCCCGGCGAGCCAGGATCTCCTCCGCGAGGCCGGGGAGGACGTGCGCCGCGGAGCCGTCGCCACCACGCAGCCCCTCGACGAAGAGATAAAGAGACAGCAGCGACGCCGTGTAGGTCTTGGTCGCCGGGAGTGCCTTCTCCGGGCCGGCCAGGATGTCGATGTGGAACTCCGAGACCGCGGCCAGCGGCGAGTCCGGGTTGTTCGTCACGGCGAGGGTGACCGCACCCGCCTCCCGCGCGGCCCTGGTGGACGCCACCAGGTCCGGGGAGCCGCCCGACTGACTCACCGTGATCACCAGGACGTCGGTGAGATCGGGCTTCGCCCCGTACGCCGTCGTCGTGGACATCGAGGTCAGCCCGCACGGCAGTCCGAGGCGGATCTCCAGCAGGTACTTCGCGTAGAGCGCCGCGTTGTCGGACGTGCCCCGTGCGGTCAGCAGGACGAAGCGCGGCTTCCGCGCGGCGATCTCCGCGGCGACCTCACGGATCCTCGGCGCTCCCCGGTCGAGGATCCGGCGCAGCACGGCGGGCTGCTCGGCCATCTCGCCGGACATGATCGTGCCCGGCTGCTCGCGGTGCTCGGCTGACGTCGTGGCGGACATGCTGGGCCTCCAAAGGTGCCTGCGTACGTGCCTGCGTACGGTCCGGACGCCGTCCGGCTCAGTCGACCACGGGGGCCCGCGCCCCCGCCAGCCGGCATTCACCGGGGCGTCACCCCATTCTGCTAGATTGGTCTATACCACAGTGACCTTTCAACCGATCGGCAGGCCCAGCGTGGAAGTTGTCATCGTCCAGGACGCCAAGGCAGGCGGAGAGCTCATCGCCCAGGGCATCGCGGACCTGCTCCGCCGCAAGCCCGACGCGCTGCTCGGGGTGGCCACCGGATCGACGCCGCTGCCCGTCTACGAGGCGCTGACGGCGAAGGTACGGGCCGGGGACGTGGACGCGTCCCGGGCGCGGATAGCCCAGCTCGACGAGTACGTGGGCCTCCCGGCCGGGCACCCCGAGTCGTACCGCTCCGTCGTTCTGCGTGAGGTCGTCGAGCCGCTCGGACTGAGCGCGGACGCCTTCATCGGCCCGGACGGCTCGGCGCAGGACGTCCAGGCCGCCTGCGAGGCGTACGACGCGGCGCTGGCGGAGGCGGGCGGCGTCGACCTCCAGCTGCTCGGGATCGGCACGGACGGGCACATCGGGTTCAACGAGCCCTGCTCGTCGCTCGCCTCGCGGACGCGGATCAAGACGCTGACCGAGCAGACGCGGGTGGACAACGCGCGGTTCTTCGACGGGGACATCGAGGAGGTACCGCACCACGTGATCACGCAGGGGATCGGGACGATTCTGGAGGCGCGGCATCTGGTGCTGCTCGCGACGGGCGAGGGGAAGGCGGAGGCGGTCGCCCAGACCGTCGAGGGGCCGGTTGCGGCGGTCGTACCGGCCTCGGCGCTCCAGTTGCACCCGCACGCGACCGTGGTCGTGGACGAGGCGGCCGCGTCCAAGCTGAAGCTCGCGGACTACTTCCGGCACACGTACGCGAACAAGCCGGCCTGGCAGGGGCTGTAGCCGCTGCCGTACCCGTACGGTGAGGCCCGGCCGCCCCCCGCTTGGGGCGGCCGGGCCTCGGTCTTCGAGGGCGCGCCGGATGGGCTACCCGCCCGTGATCGCCTCCGCCGCCGCACGGCCGCAGACCCTCGCCGCGCCGAAGGTCGCCACGTGGAGGGCGCCGCGCGGCTCGGCCTGGTTGAGGCCCATTTCGACCACGATCGTGTCCGGGCGGGCCGCGAGGAGCGCGTCCAGGGACCGGATCATCCACGGGTGGCGGTGCGCGTCGCGGACGACCGCGACGATCCTGCGGTCGCCCGCGGCCAGGAGGACGTCATCGACCGCGGAGTCCGCGTACGTGCCCGTCTCCGTGCCCGGAAGCAGCCGGGCCAGTTCCGCCGCGACGCCCCACGGGGTCTCGTCGCCGACCGCGATGTTGGCCACGGGCGTGAACGCGGCGACGTACGGCGGCGAGGTCAGGGGCTGGTGGGGCCGCTCCCCCGCCGTCACGCGTACCGCCCGCCGGGCCGCGGTCAGGCCGATGTCGGTGCCGGGCGCGGTCCCCTCCTGTGAAGCCGCGCCCGGCTCCGATGCCGCCCCCCTGGCCCCCCTGGTCCAGTCCGCGAGCGCGCGCACGCGCGCGGCCGCGTCGGCCAGTCGTTCCTCGGGCAGCTCGCCCTGGCGTACCGCGGTGACCAGCGCGTCGCGCAGCCGCAGCACGGTGTCCTCGTCGGCCAGGCCGCCGCCGACACAGATCGCGTCGGCACCGGCGGCGATCGCGAGGACACTGCCGCGCTCGATTCCGTACGTTCCGGCGATGGCCTGCATCTCCATGCCGTCGGTGACGATCAGGCCGTCGTAGCCCAGCTCCTGGCGCAGCAGACCGGTGAGGATCTGCGGGCTCAGGGTCGCCGGGCGGTCCGGGTCGAGCGCGGGTAGCAGGATATGCGCGCTCATGACCGACTTGGAACCCGCTGTGATGGCCGCGTGGAAAGGCACCAGCTCACGGGCGTGCAACGTGGCCAACTCCACATCGATGCGGGGCATCGCATGGTGTGAATCGACGGCTGTGTCGCCGTGTCCGGGGAAGTGCTTGGTGCATGCAGCGACCCCGGCGGACTGGAGTCCTTCGACGTACGCGGCGGTGTGCCGGGCGACCAGTTGCGGGTCGGCCCCGAAGGAACGCACCCCGATGACTGGATTGTCCGGGTTTGAGTTGACGTCGGCGGACGGGGCCCAGTTGAGGTCGACCCCGCACTCCGCGAGCCGGCGGCCGAGCTCATGGGCCACCGCCCGGGTCAGCCCGACGTCGTCCACGGACCCGAGGGCGTAGTTGCCGGGGAAGGAGGAGCCGGTACGGACCTCCAGACGGGTGACGTCCCCGCCTTCCTCGTCGATCGCGACGAGTACGTCGTCACGCTCGGCCCGCAGCTGCGAGGTGAGCGCGGCCAGTTGGCCGGGTGAGGCGATGTTGCGGCCGAACAGGCCGACGGAGGAGAGCCCTTCACCGATCCGGCGCAGCAGCCAGTCGGGGGCGGTGGTGCCGAGGAAACCGGGCTGGAGGACGGCGAGAGCGTCACGCGTGAGCGTGTCGGAGCCGTGTACGAGAGTCGTCATGTCGACCGCGTCATCCCTTCACTGCGCCGGCCGTCAGACCCGCGGCCATCTTGCGCTGGACGAGGAGGAAGAGGACCACGATGGGAACGGCCATCATCGTGGCGCCGGCCATCATCGGCGCGTATTCCGTGCCGTGCTTGGTGCTGAAATTGCCGAGCCAGACGGTGGCCGTCTGGTTCTGCTGGCTCATCAGCATCAGCGCGTACAGGTACTCGTTCCACGCCTGGATGAAGCCGTACACGGACGTGGCCACCATGCCCGGGGCGAGCAGCGGGAAGACCACGCGCATGAAGGCACCGGTGCGGGTGCAGCCGTCGACCATAGCCGCCTCCTCCAGCTCCTTCGGGATGTTGACGATGAACCCGCGCAGCGTCCACACCGTGAAGGGGAGGATGAAGGTGAGGTACGTGATGATCAGGCCGGTGAGCTTGTCGTACTGACCGAGGTCGTTGAGCAGCAGGAAGACCGGGATGATCATGGCTACCAGCGGGACCATCTGGACCGCCAGGATCCCCACGATCACGATCTTCCGGCCGCGGAAGGCGAACCGGGAGATGGCGAGCGCCGCCAGCATGCCGACCACGATGCCGATGGCGACCACGACGAGCGAGACGATGAGGCTGCGCCCGACCGGTCCCCAGAAGTCGGCGACGTCGAAGGCCCGCGAGAAGTTCTCCAGGGTGAAGACCCTGGGGAAGAAGTGCGGGTTCGGGTCGATGGCGTCCTTGGCCGGCTTGAAGGCCGTGTTGAGCATCCAGTAGACGGGGAAGCCGGCCGTGATGAAGACCAGCAGGCCGAGCAGGTTCCAGCCGAGCTTGCTCCTTCCGGGGCGGCGGACCGCGGCAGGGGTCGATGCGCTCACTCGACTTCTCCGATCTTGAGCATCTGGCGCATGTAGACGGCGACCACGCCGAGCAGCAGGATCACCGTCACCAGGGCGATCGCCGAGCCGCCGCTGTAGTCGTTGACCACGAAGGCCTTGTCGTACGAGTACGTCGTGAGCAGCTGGAACTCGGCCTCGGGGTGGCCGTTGCGCATCACGAAGACCTGCGGGAAGACGCCCATGTCCCAGATGACCGAGAGCGTCGTGAGCATCACGATGATGGGCTTGAGGACCGGCAGCGTGACATAGCGGAAGACGCCCCACGAGCCGGCCCCGTCGAGGCGGGCCGCCTCTTCGAGCTCCTTGGGGACCTGGGTGAGTCCGGCGCTCAGCGTGATGACGACGAAGGGCACGGCGCCCCAGACGACCAGCAGCATGATGACGGCAAGGCCCTGCGGGCCGGTGGAGAACCAGTTGTGCCCGATCATGTCGACCCCGGGCAACTGGCTGAGCACCCAGTTGAGAACGCCGTAGTCGGTGTCGAAGAGCCACTTGAAGATGGCGGTGGCGACGATGATGGGCATGCCCCAGCTCGCCACGAGCGCGATGTTGACCAGCGTCTTCACCCAGCCGGAGACGCGCTGGAGCAGCAGGGCCGTCAGCATGCCCAGGACCATGGTGAGGACGACCGCGCCGCCGGCGAAGACCACCGTGCGGACCACGACGGTCCAGAACTCGGCGTCTCCCAGGATCTTGGTGAAGTTGGCGAAGCCGACCGATTCGGGCTCCTGGAAGCCCCACAGCTGCGCCTGACCGAACTTCTGGAAGGAGAGGGTGACCAGCCGGACCAGCGGATAGCCGAGGACCAGCAGAAGGACGAGCAGACAGGGCGCGAGCAGTGTCCACGGCACCGCGGCCCCACCGCCCGCGCGCCGCCGCTCACCCGGCTTTCCGGCTCCCCCGGCATCGGCCCCGGCGCCCGGGGATGTCGACGGCCGCTTCGGCGGCACCTTGGCAGTGGTTGTGTCAGCGGCACTCATCCGGCGCTCCTCAGCGGTCCCTCTCCTCGTACGGGAGCAGGGCCCCGTCGTCGCCCGACGGGGCCCTGCCGGAAGGTCACTTGGTGTTGATGACCTTGTCGATCGCGGCGTCCGCGGCCTTCGCGGCCTCCTCGACCGTCTTCTTGCCGGTGCCGATCTCGCGCAGCATCGTCTTGAGGGTCTGGGCCTTCTCGACCTGGCCCCAGCCCGGCGCCATCGGGACGAACCAGTTGGACTCGGCGGCGGTGGCCGGGACGGCCGTCTTCGGGTCGGCCTTCAGGGTCGCCAGGTCCGTCTTGTTGTTCGGCAGGTTGCCCTTGCCGATCAGACCCTTCTGGCCCTGGGCGCCCGTGAAGGCGTTGATCCACTCGGCGGCGACGTCCTGCGCCTTGGACTTGACCGGGATGGCCAGGTCCGAGCCGCCGAGGAAGACGGGGAGGCTCTTGCCGGACGGGCCGGGCATCACGAAGTTCTCGAGGTTGCCCTTGAGCTTGCCGGTCTTGTCGTTCTCCGGGGCCTCGGAGGTGGCACCTTCCCAGGCGGCGCCGAAGATCATGCCGGCGTTGCCCTGGCCGTACACGATGTAACGGTCCGACTCGTCCTTGGTCTTGTCGGCCTTCATGTACTTGTCGAGCACGCTCTTGTACTCGTTGAGGCCCTTGACGGACTCGGGCGAGGAGAGGGTGGACTTCCACTGGTCGCCCTCCTTCTTCGCGATGGCGCCGCCCGCGTCGTAGACGAAGGACATCGCGGCGTACCAGTCCGGCGAAGGCTGGTACCAGGCGCTGAACTTGTCGCCCTTCTTCGCCTGGATCTTGTCGAGGGCGGCAGTCAGCTCGGCGTACGTCTTGGGGGCCGCCTTCACCCCGGCCTCGGCAGCGACGTCCTTGCGCCAGTTGCCCACACGGCCACCGGCGTAGTACGGCACGCCATAGGTCTTGCCGTCGTACGAGACGGACTCCTTGAGGCCGTCCAGCCAGGCGTCGGACTGCTCGAACTTCGCCGGGTCGACCTCGGCGAAGGCGCCCTTGACCATGTAGCCGAGCATCTCGGTGTTGCCCATCTCGACCACGTCGGGGGCCTTGTCCGTGGCGAGGACGGCGTCGAGCTTGGCGTTCTTGTCCGGCCAGCCGTAGTACTCGTGCTTGATCTTGATGCCGGGGTGCTTCTTGACGACCGCGGCATCGGCCGCCTTGACCAGCTCGGGCCAGTTGTTCTGGGCGTCGACCGTCAGCCAGACGGTGATCTCCTTGACGTCCGCCCCGGCCTTGTCCCCGCCCTTGTCGCTCTCGGAGCCGCACGCGGCAATGCCGACCATCATGCCCGCGACGCCGATCGCCGCGATGAGCTTGCGCTTCACGCCACCCTCCTCAGGGATGCTGCAACCCCCGCCCACCGCGAAGACATACGGAGACATACGCCGAGTACTGCTCGTGGGGCTGGGACTTGGTCTTTAATGGTTTAGACCAGTACCCGGGAGCTTGGCCTAGACCTTTAGGGGTGTCAAGGGTGTATAAGAAGGGCTGTCGCGTCCGTTATCGGACCGACACCTGAGGGAGGGCGACGACCCGCGACCGGACCGTGCCACCATGTGAGCCGCAACTAGACGGAGGAGCCGGTGACGGCAGCAGCACACGAGTCGGGAAGGCAGGCCATGGCCACGGACGGGGGCGGCATCGAGCCGGAGAACGGGACGGCGACCCGCAGCGCACGCGTGCCCAAGTACTACCGGCTCAAGAGGCACTTGCTCGACATGACGGAGACGATGCCGCCGGGCACGCCCGTACCGCCCGAGCGCACGCTCGCCGCCGAGTTCGACACCTCGCGCACGACCGTGCGGCAGGCCCTTCAGGAGCTCGTCGTCGAGGGCCGGCTGGAACGCATCCAGGGCAAGGGCACGTTCGTCGCGAAGCCCAAGGTGTCGCAGGCCCTTCAGCTCACCTCGTACACCGAGGACATGAAGGCGCAGGGTCTGGAGCCCACGTCTCAGCTGCTGGACATCGGATACGTCACAGCCGACGACACCCTCGCCGGGCTGCTGGACATCTCGCCGGGCGGCCGGGTGCTGCGGATCGAACGGCTCCGGCTGGCGAGCGGCGAGCCGATGGCGATCGAGACGACGCACCTGTCGGCCAAGCGCTTCCCCGCGCTGCGGCGCTCGCTGGTCAAGTACACGTCGCTGTACACGGCCCTGGCCGAGGTGTACGACGTCCATCTGGCGGAGGCCGAGGAGACGATCGAGACCTCGCTGGCCACCCCGCGCGAGGCGGGACTGCTGGGTACGGACGTGGGCCTGCCGATGCTGATGCTGTCCCGGCACTCGCTGGACAGGAACGGTGAACCGGTGGAGTGGGTGCGGTCGGTGTACCGGGGGGACCGGTACAAGTTCGTGGCGAGGCTGCAGCGGCCCGAGGGGGACTGACGGGCCGCAGGGTGGGGCTGGGGGTTCGGGGGTTACCCCCGGAACAACACAGCGTGGCGAGGCTGCAGCGGCCCGAGGGGGACTGACGGGCCGCAGGGTGGGGCTGGCGGGCTGGGCCCCTCGGAACAACACAGCCCCGAAGGCGGGCCGAGCGGTCCGAATGAAGGGTTGAACGGTCGGAATCAGCCGCCGAGCGGTCGGTTTCGGCCGCTGAGCGGCTGAGCCGAGCCGTTGGGCGATTGCCTCGTCCGTTATCCGGACGAGGGTTCCATCGAGCGGACTCGTCCCCTAGATTTCGTGCGCGTTACATCAGCACCGCTGATCAGCGACGGGACGGAGCCGCTCATGTCCGAAGTACCCGAACACAGAAAACCGGCCGTCACCCCGGTCCGGGTGGTGGTGGCCCTCTGCCTCATCGCGCCGTTCGTCGCGATGCTCTGGGTCGGCTCGTACGCGAAGGTCGAGCCCAGCGTCGCCGGGATCCCGTTCTTCTACTGGTACCAGATGCTCTGGGTCGTCATATCGACGGCCCTGACGATGGTGGCCTACACGCTGTGGCAGCGTGACCAGCGCGCCCGCAAGGAAGGGGCGTCGAAGTGAAGGACGGCGTGAACGGCGTCGCACTCGCCGTCTTCATCTTCTTCTTCCTGGCCGTCACGGTCATGGGCTTCCTCGCGTCGCGCTGGCGCAGGGCCGAGAACGAGAACAGCCTGGACGAATGGGGCCTGGGCGGCCGCTCGTTCGGCACCTGGGTGACCTGGTTCCTGCTGGGCGGCGACCTCTACACCGCGTACACCTTCGTCGCCGTACCCGCGGCGATCTACGCGGCGGGCGCGGCGGGCTTCTTCGCGGTGCCGTACACGATCCTCGTCTACCCGCTGATCTTCACCTTCCTGCCGCGGCTGTGGTCCGTGTCGCACAAGCACGGCTACGTGACGACGTCCGACTTCGTGCGCGGGCGCTTCGGCTCGAAGGGGCTGTCGCTGGCGGTCGCGGTGACCGGCATCCTCGCGACGATGCCGTACATCGCGCTGCAGCTCGTCGGCATCCAGGCCGTGCTGGACGTCATGGGCGTCGGCGGGGGTGAGAACACGAACTGGTTCATCAAGGACCTGCCGCTGCTGATCGCCTTCGGTGTCCTGGCGGCGTACACGTACTCGTCCGGTCTGCGGGCTCCGGCGCTGATCGCCTTCGTCAAGGACACGCTGATCTACATCGTGATCGCGGTCGCGATCATCTACATCCCGATCAAGCTCGGCGGCTTCGACGACATCTTCGCCAAGGCGGGCGAGGCGTTCGCGCAGATCAACCCGGCGACGGAGAAGCCGCGAGGCGCGCTGGTGCCCGGGGAGCTGGGCCAGTGGGGCTACGCCACGCTGGCGCTCGGCTCGGCGCTCGCGCTCTTCATGTACCCGCACTCGATCACGGCGACGCTGTCCTCGCGCAGCCGTGAGGTGATCCGCCGCAACACGACGATCCTGCCGCTGTACTCGCTGATGCTCGGGCTGCTGGCGCTGCTCGGCTTCATGGCGATCGCGGCCGGGGTGAAGGTGACCAACGGTCAGCTCGCCATCCCGCAGCTGTTCGAGAACATGTTCCCCGACTGGTTCGCGGGTGTGGCCTTCGCGGCCATCGGCATCGGCGCGCTGGTGCCGGCGGCGATCATGTCGATCGCCGCGGCGAACCTCTTCACCCGCAACATCTACAAGGACTTCCTGAAGCCGGACGCGACGCCGGCGCAGGAGACCAAGGTGTCGAAGCTGGTGTCGCTGCTGGTGAAGGTGGGCGCGCTGGTCTTCGTCCTGACGATGGACAAGACGGTCGCCATCAACTTCCAGCTGCTGGGCGGCATCTGGATCCTGCAGACCTTCCCGGCCCTGGTCGGCGGCCTCTTCACGCGGTGGTTCCACCGCTGGGCGCTGATCGCGGGCTGGGCGGCCGGCATGCTGTACGGCACGATGGCGGCGTACGGGGTCGCCAGCCCCACGCAGAAGCACTTCGGCGGCTCGTCGGCCGAGATTCCCGGGATCGGGGAGATCGGCTACATCGGTCTGACGGCCTTCGTGCTGAACGTGGTGGTGACGGTCGTCCTGACGTTCGTCCTGCGCGCGGCGAAGGCGCCGGACGGAGTCGACGAGACGTCCCCGGAGGACTACACGGCGGACGCGGGGGACGCGGGCGTCCAGGTGGAGCTCCCGAAGGCGACCGCCGCTACCCACTGACGTACGACGGGCCGCCGTCTCCTCCCGTGAGGAGACGGCGGCCCGTTGCCGTGTCCGTGCGCGGCCCGGTCCCCCACCGGCCGCGCTCCGCGCGTGATGCGCCGGCTACCCGAACCGGCCCTCGACATAGTCCGCCGTACGCGGGTCGGCGGGCGACGAGAACATCGCCGGTGTGGGACCGTGCTCGACGATCGCGCCCGGGGTGCCCTGCTCCGCGAGGAAGAAGGCGCACTGGTCGGAAACGCGGGCCGCCTGCTGCATGTTGTGGGTGACGATCACGATCGTCACCTCGTGGGCCAGTTCCCTGATGGTCTCCTCGATACGGCGCGTGGAGGTGGGGTCGAGGGCCGAGCAGGGCTCGTCCATCAGCAGCACCTTGGGGCGTACGGCCAGGGAGCGCGCGATGCACAGACGCTGCTGCTGGCCGCCGGAGAGCGCGCCGCCGGGCTGACGGAGCCGGGCCCGGACCTCCTTCCACAGGCCCGCCTTGGTCAGGCACTCCTCGACGAGGTCGTCCTTGGCGGCGCCGCCCATCCGGACACCGGTCAGTTTCAGCCCGGCCGTGACGTTGTCGTAGATGGACATCGCCGGGAACGGATTGGGCTTCTGGAAGACCATGCCGATCTGGCGCCTCGCCTCGGTCAGCCGCTGCCCCGCCGCGTAGATGTCCTTGCCGTCGATCAGCACCTCGCCCGCGAGCAAGGCGGACGGGATGAGCTCGTGCATACGGTTGAGGATCCGCAGGAAGGTCGACTTGCCGCAGCCGGACGGGCCGATGAGGGCCGTGACCAGGCTCGCCGGCATGGTCAGCGACACCCGGTCGAGGACTTTGTGGTCGCTGAACCAGGCCGAGATCCGGCGGGCTTCGAGGGTGGCCCCTGAACCCCCGGAACCCCCCGGCCCTCCGGACCCCCCGGTCCGCACGGCGTCGTCGGAGTGCACCGGAAGCGGCAGGGTGGTCGCGGTCTGAGTGCTCTGTTCGGTCACGGCATGTCCTTACTCATTCGGGTCACAGCAGGTTCGGGAGGAGCAGCGCCGCCTGATCGGCGACCGCGAGGCCGAGCGCGCCCAGCACGGGTACCCCGACCACCCAGGTCTGCGGCCGTCCCCAGCGCGCGTGCGCCCAGGCGAGGGCCGCGGCAGCCAGCACCAGCCCCTGGCCCCACAGCACCAGCGGCAACCAGGCCGTCTGCTGCATGGCCATCGGCTTCTCGTCCTCGGGCAGGGCACCCGGCGGGACGGACGAAGGGGGCGTCGGCTGGACGTCCGAGACCAGATCGGCGTCCACCCGCAGGATTCCGCTCGGCATGAACGGCGTGCCCTCGGCGGTGACGAGGGTGAGCCGGCCCCGGCCCGCGGTGAGCGCGGGCGGCTGGGGGTCACCGCCCCGGCGCGGCCCGATCACCTGGTAGGTGTGCTTGCCCTGACCGGTGGTCACGCTGAACCGGTCCCCCGTGCTCAGCTCCCCGATGTGCCGGAACGGGCCCCCGTACGTCGCCTGGCGGCCCATGATGACGCTCACCCCTGCCTGGCCCGGCAGGGCGGTGTCCCTGCGGTGACCGGCACCACGGGCCAGATCCTGAGCCGTGGTGCCCTCCCGGACGACCTCCCGCAGACGGAGCGCGGGAATCTCGAGCAGCGCCGTCGGCTCACCGGCCTCCGGTGCCGTGCCGCCGCCCGCCGACCTGCCGACCGGGGCGACCCCGTTGGCCAGTGCGCCACGGAAGGCGGCGTAGTCGACCTGCCGGTCGCGGGCGTGCCGGAGATCGCCGACGAGGCCCACGTCGACGACGAATCCCAGCAGCAGCGCGGCGAGGATGCTCAGTGCCGCGCCGAGGACGCGCAGGCCGGGGCCGGCGGCGGGGCGCGCCTGACCGGCCCGGCCGGGCTCCGGGGCCGGCGAGCCGGCAGGTGACCCGCCGTCGGCCGGCCGTGACCGGTCGTCCTGGGTCGTGGCGTCGGCCAGGGCACCCGGTGCTGTCATCCGATCCTCCGCGAGGCGGACGTGGCGGTGCCCGAGGCGTATCCGGCGCGCTTCGCCGTGACGGTGACGGTGAGCAGATGACGCCGGTCCGCCGAGGTCGGGTAGTACGTGGAGCGGGTGGCGCCGCGGATCACCCGGCCGTCACGCTTCCAGACGTAGCTGTACGTCGTGGCGGCGGGAGTCCAGGTGCCGGGCCTGGCGGTCTGCCGGTAGCCGGCCTTGGCCGTGCCGGTGATCGAGGGCTTCGTTCCGACCCGCAGCGCGGGACCGAGCCCGACGGACAGGGCCGGGCTGGTGGAGGCCGTGGTGCCGGTGCTGTTGGCCGCGGTCGCCCGGCAGGCGATCTTGTGCGGGTGGTCGGCGGCGGCGAGCGTACGGGTGCGCGCGGTCGCGCCGCTGATGGCGGCGTTGTCGCGGAGCCAGCGGTAGCTGACCGAGGACGCACCGCTGAACGCCGCGCTGCAGGTCACCGTCGAGCCGACCCTGACGGTACCGGTCACCTTCGCCGGTGTGGTGACCGCCGGGGGCTTGATCTTGACCGTGTAGGACAGGGCGGCGGAGGCCGAAGCGGCGTAGGCGGCCGGGTCGGACGGGGTGAACTGCGCCTTCACGACGTGGGTTCCGACGGCCAGGGCGCTGGTGGTCAGCGACGCCTTCCCCGCCACGACCGCGACCGGGTCGCCGAGCTGGGCGGCACCGTCCAGGAAGCGCACCGTGCCGGCGGCCGCGGCCGGGGTGACCGTCGCCGTCAGCTGCACGGACGCGCCCTGGACGACGGGGCTCACCGGGGCCGCTGCGAGGGTGGTCGTGGTCGCCGCGATGGGCGCGGTGTTCTGGTACGCGGTGTTGGAGGTGAACCAGATGGGCGCGGTGAAGTCGCCGTACGTGGCGGGGCCGAAGGCGGGCCGGCAGGTGAGGGTGAAGTCGTAGCGGCCCTGCAGGGTGGTGAAGCCCGCGGTGCTGGCGTAGTCCCGCATCGTCTGCGTCAGCGGCACCACGATGCCGCCGCTCGGCGACGTCGAGTACGTGCTGATCGGGGAGTTGCTCACCACGTTCTGGCCCTCGGCCGGGAAACCCGTGCCCTTCACCGAGACGATCAGGTTGGTCGCCGCCTCCGGGCACGGTGCCGGGGTGGTCAGGGTGATGCCGCTGGTGTCGGTGCCGGTGCCCGGGGCCACCTCGAGCGCACCGAGGACGTCGGCCCGGGCGTCGGCCGTGCCCAGCGTGATCGCGCCGGCGGTCAGCAGCGGGACGAGCGCGGCCGACAGGGTGCGGCGTGCGGTCGTGAACTTCATGGTCGGTGTCTCTTCCCGGCTCAGACGTCGGTGGTGTCGGTGACGGGGAACTCCTCGCGCAGGCGCATCCGCCGGACGACGAGGACGCCCGCCGCGATCAGTGCGGCCGAGAGGACGCCCAGCGCGGCCGCGTCGGCGCCGGTGGCCGCCAGCGAGCCCTTGCCGCCGCCCGAGCCGCCCGAGCCGCCCGAGGCTCCGCTGCTGACGTTGGTGGTGATGCCCTGGGAGTCGCCGCCCGTGGCAGCGGTGTCGGTGGGCGATGCCGTGTCCGTCGGGGACGCGGTGTCCGTGGGCGATGCCGTGTCCGTCGGAGACGCGGTGTCCGTGGGCGATGCCGTGTCCGTCGGAGACGCGGTGCCCGTGGGCGATGCCGTGTCCGTCGGAGACGCGGTGCCCGTGGGCGTGGTGGTCGGCGTCGTGGTCGGCCCCGCGGGGTCGGTGTTTCGGTACGCGGTGTTGGAGGTGAACCAGATGGGGGCGGTGAAGTCGCCCAGGCTGGTGCCGTTGAAGGCGGTGCGGCAGGTGAGGGTGAAGTCGTAGCGGCCCTGCAGGGTGGTGAAGCCCGCGGTGCTGGCGTAGTCCCGCATCGTCTGCGTCAGCGGCACCACGATGCCGCCGCTCGGCGACGTCGAGTACGTGCTGATCGGGGAGTTGCTCACCACGTTCTGGCCCTCGGCCGGGAAGCCCGTGCCCTTCACCGTGACGATGAGGTTGGTCGCCGTCTCCGGGCATGCCTTCGAGGTGGTCAGCTGCATCCCGGTGGTGTCCGTGCCGGTGGCCGGGGTCACCTCGATCGTGCCGGCGGCCTCGGCGCGCGCGGAGGTCGTCGCGAGCAGCCCCGCCGCGCCGCACGCGACGATCAGCGATCCGACGCGCACGGCGGTCGCCCGGGATATCGGGTTACGGGGCTTGAGTGTGAAGGACACGGTGTTCTCTCCTTGACAGTGGATCAGGCAGTGGGTCGATGGGTGGCGGCGGTGCTGTTCAGTCGGCCGGTTCGGAATCGGCGGCGGCGGTACGGGCCCTGCGGCCGCGCGCCCACTGGGCGGCACCGGTGAGCAGTGCCAGGAGGGCGAGGGCGAATCCCCCGGCCGACCAGGCGATGAGTGAGGTGCCGGAGGTGCCCGGCGCCTCGCCGGCCGCCGAGGTGACGGGTCCGGACCGGCCGGGCGCGGCTGCGCCGGAACCGTCGGCGGGGGCGGCGGGCGCGCCGCCCGCGCCCGCCGCGCTCCCCGGTCCCGTGCCCGTACCGCCCCCCGACGCGGTCGGCGGTACGGGCTGCTTCGGCTGCCCCGGGGCCTGCGTGGCCGGGGCCTTCTCGGCGGCGGCGACGCGAGTCCCGTCGCGGTACGCGTCCCTCGCCGTGAAGCGCAGCGACCCGGTGAAGTCCCGCAGACTGGTCGGGTCGAAGGCGCCCTTGAGGCAGCTGACCGTGAAGGTGTAGGTGCCGCGCAGCGTGGTGAACCCGGCCGTGCCGGCGTAGTCCCGCATCGTGAACGTCAGCGGGATCGCGAGGCCACCGCCCGGTGACTTCGGGTAGGTGGTGACCGGGGCGTTGCCGACGACGATCTGACCGTCGCGGGCGAAGCCCGCTCCGAAGACCCGGGCGATGACGTTCGATGCCTTGGCGGGGCAGGGGCCGGCGGCGGTGAGCGTGATCGGTTCGGTGTCGCTGCCCTTGCCGGGAGTGACCGCGAGCGCGCCCTTCTCCGGTCCCCCCGCGCCGGCCGCGAGCGCGTCGGCCGGGGTGCCCGCCACGCCCGCGCCCGCGACCAGCAGGACCGTGGCCAGGCCGACGGCATGCTTCGGCGGAGAGAACGGCGACAGCGCAGACAGCGGTGCCGACAGCGAGGACAGCAACGACGGCGCCGACCGGGGTGCCCCGGACGACGCGGCGCTGCGGGGCCGGTCCGATTCGCCCGCGCCGGCGGCCCGCGGTCCACGCCGACGGCGGCGTCTGCGTACCAGCAGCAGGGCCGTCACGGCGGCGACGGCCAGCAGCAGACCGAGCATCGCCCACGGCATGGCCCTGAAGGCTTCGGTCCGGGTGACCCGGGGCAGTACGCGGTGCTTGACGTCACCGCGCACGGGCCGGGGGTCGACCGTCACCGTGGTGGTGTCCCGCATCCCCGGGAGGACATCGGTGGCCTGTGCCGTGATCTTCAGGGCGGCGCCGGGCAGCAGCTCGGCGATGTCTCGGGACTTGTCCACGTCGGCCGTGCCGCCGAACGGATCGCGCACGTGCACCGTCTGACGCGCCGCCAGCCGGACGTTGCCGGTGTTGCGGAGGGTGTAGGTCACGGTCGCGGAGCCGCTGCCAAAGGGGTTGGCGGTGCCGTGGTACGTCGTGTGCAGATCCTCGACGGAGAGCTGCGGGGAGAGTTCACCGGCCACCCGGAGGTAGATCCGTGCGCCGACGCGCTGGTCGACCGCGACCTTGTTGCCCTTCTTGTCGGTGCGCACAGCGGACAGCGACGCGACGATCCCGCCGACGTGGTCACCGGGAGTGACGTTGCGCGGCACGGTCATGGTGAACGGGACGATCACATGGGAGCGCCGTGGCACGCTCAGCACGTTCTTGCCGAGCTTCACCCAGGCGCCCACATCGGTCGGCTTGTGTCCCGCCGCGAACAGGTCGAAGCCCCCGTCGGCGGTGGTGAAGGCATCACCGGCGTACACACGCAGGGTCAGCGGCCGGTTGGCGTGGTTGAAGACGGCGATGTGGTCCTTGACGACGGCGCCCGGGGTCGCGCCGTACGAGAAGTTCGGCCGCGCGTCGGGCTTCTTCGCGGCCGACGGCTGGACGCCGAAGGTGGCACGGCCCTGACCGCCGTCGCTGTGCCGGCCGGCCGGCGCCGGTGCGGCCGTCGCGGCCGCGGCGGTGCCCGGGAGTACGGCGAGGAGACAGGCGGCGAGGACGGCGGCGATACGGCGGGCTGAGGTGGTGATCATGTCAGGTCGTCCGATCGGGCGCGGGCAGGACGGGCGGTGCGAAAGGGGCGGGGGTGCGAGGGGTGCGGGAGGGGCGGCGCGGGTGGCCGGGACGGGCATCGCTGCCCGTCCCGGCCGGGGCGGCCCTTTCCGGGGGGCGTGGCCGCCCCATGCCCATCCGACCGGGTCAGATGGCCGTCAGGGTGAGCGTGGCGGTGTAGGTGCCGGCCACGGTAGAGGTGGGGGCGTTGAGGCCCAGGTCGGCGCCGACGTGGGCGGTGCCCAGGCCGGTACCGGTGGCGAGGGAACGGGAGGACTTGAGTCCGGCCGTGCCCGCGTCGCCGGGGGCGACACCGTTCGCCGCGGCGACCGCCGCGCCGGCGGTGACCGTCTGGGACGCACCCTTGTCGATCACCTTCGGGGTCCAGCCGAGGTTCTGGCCGTTGATCTTGTGCGTACCACCGTCGGAGAAGTCGGTCACCTGACCGCTGACCAACCAGCCGGGGTTGCCGGCGCGGGTGTCGGTGAGCGTGACCGGGTTGATGGCGCCGGTGGTGGCCAGCAGGTCACCGTTGGCGTTCAGCACCGGGGAGGGCAGGGTGACGTGCGGGTTCTCGACACTGATGACCAGCCCGCCCGGCTCGACGGTGGTGGTGATGTCCTGCGAGGCGGTGACACCGGCGAAGGCGCCGATCACATACGGGACGGCACCGGAGTCGGAGCCGAGGTACGCGGCCGGGTTCGACGGGACGAAGGTCGCCGAGAAGGAGTGGTCACCGGGCGCCAGGCTGCTGGTGGTGAAGGCGGCCTGACCGGCGGCGACCGGCACCGTGGCCAGCGTCGTGGTCGTACCGCCGACGGTGTCCTGGAACTTGACGGAACCGGCCGCCGACGCGGGCGACACCGATGCCGTCATGCTGACGGGGCTGAACTGGGCAGCGGTACCGGCCGGGGAGACGGCCAGCGCGGTCGTGGTCGCCGTCGCCGGTGCGGCGTTGACCGTGTACGAGACCGCGGTGGAGGTGGAGCCGTTGTAGGCGGCGCCGGACGGCGTGAAGACGGCCGTCAGCGAGTGGCTGCCCGTGCCCAGCCTGGAGGTGGTGAGCACGGCCTGGCCGCCCGAGACGTTCACCGGGTTGCCGAGCGGCGCGCCGTTGTCGCGGAACTGCACGGTGCCGCCCGCCGCGGCGGGGGCCACGGACGCCGTCAGCGTCACCGGGGTGCCCTGGGTGACGGGGCCGGCCGGGGACAGCGCGAGGGAGGTGGTGGTGTCGGTCTTCACGGCCGGGTCGGTGTCCTGGTACGCCGTGTTGGACGTGAACCAGACCGCGGCCGGGAAGTCGCCGAGGCTCGTGGCGTTGAACGCCGTGCGGCAGGTGACGAGGAAGCTGTACTTGCCCGTCAGGTTGCTGAATCCGGCCGTGTTGGCGTAGTCACGCATCGTCTGGGACAGCGGGATGACCAGCCCGCCGTCCGGCGTCGATCCGTAGGTGCCGATCGGCGAGTTGCCGACGACGTTCTGGCCCTCGGCCGGGAAGCCCGAGCCCTTGACCGAGACGATGATGTTGGTGGCGTTGTCCGGGCAGGGGCCCGAGGTGGTCAGCGTCATGCTGGAGGTGTCGGAGCCGGTCGCCGGGGTGACGGCGGCGGTGCCGATGTCGGCGGCGTGCGCGGCCGGGGCCAGCACCAGGCCGCCCGCCAGCACGGCTACCAGGCCCGCGAGCCCACCCGCCAGGGTCCGCGAGAGCGAGTTCTTCCACACAGTCGTGCTCTCCTTCTTGGAAGGACGAAAGCGGATCAGAAACGATCAGAAACGAGGTGGAGCACTACAAAACGTCGCGCGGGCGCGTCAGGGGGTCTGCTTGGTGGTGTCGCCGCAGTTCGCGTTGGCCGCGAAGCCGTAGGTGTTGATCACGGCCTCCTGCTTGCAGACGAGGGAGTCCGGACCGACGAAGACGGTGCTGTACGGAGCCGTCCCGATCTTGCTGGTCGGGACGACGTTGTAGACATCGCGCTTCACACCGAACTTGCTGTTGAGCGTGGTGGGCGCAAGACCGTCGATGGTGCCCAGGATCGCGCGGCCGCGCAGGTCGGCGATGGTCTGGGTGGACTGGGAGTTGTACTGCGCGATGGAGAACGGGACGATCGACTTGTCGTCGAGGACACGGCCGTCGTGCTCCTGGACCGGCGCACCGCCCTTGGTGTCCTTGATGCACGGGTACACGCCCGCGACCACGTCGGCGTCGGTGATGCCCATCGTGGACTCCCAGAAGCTGCGGGTACCGGAGCCGGCCTGCGGCAGGTACACGTTGAGGCTGAAGTTGGGAGCACTGCCCACGTAGTTCGGGTCGCAGTGGTAGATGGCCTTGAGGTCGGCCAGGGAGAGCTTGCGCGGAACGGTGCTGGTCGGCGTGATCGCGTAGCTGACCGCGTCGACGGCGAACGGGACGTAGGTCAGTCCCGGGTTCGCGGCGGCCAGGTTGAGGCTGGACGAGCGGGCGAAGTCCAGACAGCCGTTGCCGGCCTGCAGGGAGTTCAGCAGGGCGGTACGTCCGGCGCCCGAACCGTTGGGACGGTTCATCGTGCAACCGGGCGTGGTGGCGGGGTCCTTGGTGGTGATCTGGGCCGAGCCGGTGGCGTCGTACGAGCCGATCACCTTGGTGCCGTTGATGGTGATGGCGTTGGCGAGGCCGTTCATCACGTCCTGCGTGGTGTCGGAACCCACGCCGGACAGCTGGCGGTACGGCGGCGGGCCGGACGGCTCGGCGACGGCCTGGCTGGCGCAGACGGTGCCGGTGAGCAGGCCGACGATGCCGGCGACGGCGACGGCTGTCTTCTTCTTGTTCACGTGCGTTACCTCTCGGATAGGCTTTCGCCGGGTGGTGCCCGGCACGTTGGTCAGACAGTTCGTTGGCGCGGACCTGTCGAAGAATCGGCTTCGGGCATCACCTCCCTTGGTCCGAGGGCTCTTTGGCCCTGGCGCGCCAGGCCTCGATGCCTGCCGACAGCCGGGGCACGACCCTCGGCAGCAGGGGTCCGCCGGCTGCGGCGGCGAGCCCCACGACGAGGGCGATCAGCAGGGCGTAGCGCACGGCGCCGAGCGCCCAGGCGGGAGTGCGCGGCAGCAGCGCGTCGGATGCGGCGGGGGCCGCCGGCGAGGTCGGTGAGCCGGACGGCTTCACCGCTGCTGCCGTGGACGGCCCGGTGCCGGCCGACGCGCCGCCCGATGCGCCTCCTGCCGGTGAGCCGCCGCTCGCGGCGCCGCCGCCTGACGCCGCACCGCCCGAGGCGTTCTGGCCGGTCCCGCCGGCCTGACCGGAGCCGCCGCCGGGTCCGCCCCCGGGACCCGGCGAGGCGCCCGCGCGGGACACGATGGAGTCCGCCGCGGCGCGGGTCTGGGCGCGCAGGCCGTTCGGCAGCGGGGTGTAGCCCTCGGGCAGGGTTCCGGCCGACACTCCGGGCTGCTGTCCGGGACCGACCGCGTACCGCAGCAGCTCCGCGTACTCCCGGCCTTCCTTCTCGGTCAGCAGCTCGGGCACGGTGGCGGCGTAGGTGAGCAGGGCGAGCGGGTAGGCGCCCGCGGCCTTGGCGACCGGGTCGGTGGTGACCACTCCGGCGACGCCGGTGGGCTTCATCGCCGCCTGGGCGGCGAGCAGACCGGGCGTGTCGGGGGCGACGAACCGGCCTGCGGCGTTCTGGAGCCTCGCGGTGACCAGCCCGTAGCGGCTCGCCGTCGCCGTGTCGGTCAGCGCGAGGATGGCCCGCCTGCCCGTGGGCTGCGGGGGGTTCTTCTTGTAGCCGGGCGGGTCGGTGGTGCTGTCCCACGTCGCTCGGGCGAGCGTGTCACCGCGGGCGGCCGCGCGGGCGGCGGCGTGCATGTCGGTGGCGTACGGGTGCTTGTCCTGGATGCACAGCGGGTGGTCGGGGTGGTCGTCGAACTTCTGGCAGAACGGGTCGCTCTTGGGGAAGTGGTTCACCGGCAGCTTCATGCCGCGGTAGTGCTCGTTGACCTTCATCCCCGAGTAGCCGGCGTTGCCGTACCGGCCCTCGTTGTCGGGAGTACCGTTCAGGAACTCCCGCGCGGCCGGGTCCTGGTTGATCCAGTTCCACAGCTGCCAGGTCGCGTCGGAGACCGCCTCGGGGACGAGTGCGTCGCCGAGGCTGCCCGCGAAGTCGAGGTCCTTGTACGCGGGGTTGTGCGCGCGGAACTCGGGGTCGTTGCCCAGGTTGAACGGATTGCGGGCAGTGCTGGGTGCGAAGCGCGAGTTGCCGTCCTGGTACGACGCGGTGAGCAGCTTGGCGGCCAGCCTCGGGGTGAGGTTGAGGGAGGTCAGCCGTGCTCCGTCGCGTGCCTTGACCTCGGCGGGCGCGTTGAAGCCCGCCTGGCTCTCGACGAAGAAGCCGAGGGTGAGGCCGGACAGGGCCACGGGCGCGTACACCGGTCGCCGATCGGCCGGCATCTCGCCGCCGGTGACCGGGCGGCCCAGGAAGACCATTCCGGGCTTGTCGGAGTTGATCAGCTTGCCCCGGGCGGTGTCATCGGTGACCTGCGCGTTCACATAGGTCGTCTTCGAGCCGGTCTGGCACAGCGCCGGCTGCCAGCGGACGACGGCTTCGAAGATGAGCTCGTTGCCGAGCGTGCTGCGCTCGTCGGCGCCGATCGGGCAGAAGTTGCCCATCGGTTCGAAGCGCAGCGGGACGACGAGCCGGTGCTTCCAGTTGCTCGCGCTGAGCGGCGAGGACTGCAGCAGGCCGCTCGGCTGGGCGGTGTGGGCGCTTCCGTCGACCTCGCTCTCGCCGCGTGGTACGACGACCAGCCAGCAGCCGCGGCCGGCGGCGGGGTTCGACGCGCCGCGGGGCACCTCGCCGCACCCCAGACCGGGCGCCTCGAGCGCGGTCTGGGTCTCGAAGTACACCTCGCCCTTGCCGTCGGGGCCGGTGCGGGCGTAGGGCACCTCGTTGGTGGTGTTCACGTCGTAGAAGTCGTTCCAGTTCCCCTTCGTGGACACCTCACCGGCGGACGTCCTGAACGGCATGTAGGAGATGCCGCTGGGCGTCGCCGGCGGCAGGACCTGGTCCTTGTCCTTCAGCCTGCCGCCGTAGTTGAGCTGGCGGGTGTTGGTGTACGCACCGGCCGCCTGGCTGCCCGCGCCCGCGCCCAGCGCGGACGTGCCGCCGAACTGGCACTGCTGCGGGTCGGGCCCCGTGGCCTTGTCCCCCCAGCACTGCATGACCTGGAGGAAGTTGGCCGCGTAGGTGGTGTCCGAGATCGTGGGGGCGCCACCGGTCCAGGAGATCTTGATCACCTGGTTGACCAGATTGCGGGTCTGGCTGACGGTCACCTTCAGGCCCGCGAAGGGGCCCTTCCCGGCGACGGAGACCGCGGATCCGCCTCCGGAGGCGCTGCGGTCGGCGGCGTCGGCGGAGCCCGGCGCCGTGACGAGGACCGCTGCTCCGGTGATCGTCAGCAGGACGAGGGCGACGGTGGTGGAGGTCCGCAGGAAGCGGCGCAGTGCGGCGATCACGAGGTCCTCCGCTTCAGCCGCCTGTTGAGCAGCGGAGGGCCGACCGTCACGGCCAGCAGCAGCACGCCCGAGACCACCATCAGCGCGGTCCGCATACCGCTGCCGATGGTCCCTGAGGTGGTGACCGGTACGGCGAACGCGTCGACGTTGCCGCCTCCGCCCGCGGCCCCGGCCCCGATGACCTGCCCGGTGTCCGGGTCGACCGTCGCCCCGCCGGCGCCGCCCGCGGCCGCGCCGCCGCCCGCGCCGGCCGAAGTGCCGCCCGCCGCCTTGCCTCCCGTGCCCGCTGCCGTCCCTCCGGAGGCGCCCGCGCCGCCCGTGGCACCGCCCTGCGCGGACGTACCCGCACCGCCGGAGGCACCGGAGCCGGAGCCCGAACCGGAGCCGTTGACGGTCGTCGGGGTCTTCGCGCCGCCGGTGCCGGTCGCACACTGCGTCGTGCCCTTCTTGTCACACGCTGCTGGGTAGGGCGCGGTCTTGACCAGGGTGTTGGTGCCGTCGCTGGAGAAGGTGGGGTTGCGGCAGTCCTTGATGTTGATCGACTCGACATCGACGCCCGGGATCCTGCGGACCTGCTTCAGACCGGCCTGCACCAGGTTGATCGGCAGCGGCGAGTAGCCGAGGTTGTCCACGTGCTGCTGCCCTTGGCAGAGGAAGTAGTACGCGAAGGCGCCGAGCGTCTTGCCCTTCTGGGCGTTGAAGTTCGACTCCAGCTTGGTCGGGATGATCATGTAGCTGTAGCTGGAGAGCGGATAGGTGCGCGGATCCCGGTCGTTGTAGACGCGGTCGAGCTTCTGGGTGAGGTAGGCCGGCGAGGTGGCGTTGTCCTCGATCTCCGCCTTCGTCAGCGCCACCGCCACGTTCTTGGCGGTCGGCTCGGTGTAGTACCCGGCCGCGTTGAGCACCTTCGCCACCGGGAAGCCCGTGGTGTACACCGCGTAGGAGTACTCGACGTAGGTGATCGTCCCGATGTTCTTCGGCTCGGCGACGTAGCCGGACACACCGTTCGATCCGGACTGGCCGACGAAGCCGCTGCCCGGCACGAGCGGGTAGTTGGACGTCGCCCCGCAGGGGGTGTTGCGGCCCGCCCGCCCGCAGTAGGCGTCCCACAGCGAGGTGTGCTGCTTGCTCAGCCAGGTGGTGAACTGCGCCGTGGTGCCGGAGCCGTCCGAGCGCACCACGGGCACCACCCGGCGGGCGGGCAGCGCGGCGGCGAGCGCCGGGTTGTCCGCCTTGATCGCCGGGTCGTTCCAGGTCTTGATCTGCCCCGTGAAGATCTTGGCGATGACCTCGCCGGACAGCCGGAGGTTGGTCACCCGCCGGTTGCCGATCGTGAGGTTGTACATGAAGGACGTACCGCCGGCGACGATCGGCATGTAGGCGTACTTGCGCGACGGTGGGGAGTCGACGACTCCCGAGTCCTTGATGCCGTAGGGGATCTCGGAGACGCCGTAGTCCGCGGTGCCGTTGCGGAACTGGTTGCGGCCGTCGGACGAACCGTTTCCGGTGTAGTTCACCGTCATGCCGTACTGCTTGACGTTGGCGCGCCAATGCTCGATCGCGTTCTGGCTCCAGGTGGATCCCGCGCCCGAGATCGGCACGTAGGTCGCAGCGGAGGCGGGCTCGGCGCCCGGCATCGCGGCGCCGAACAGGAGGGCGGCCAGGAGAACGAAGGCGGTCACGATTCTCAGGCGAAGGTGTGCTGTGGTTGCCGGAGGCGATCCGGGCATGGCAGGTGACTCCTGGTCGGTTCGGTCGGTACGGGGCATGGCGAAGGGGCGGCGCGGGGCCGCCGCGCGTACGGCTACGCGGACGGAACGGGCGGGGCGGGCGGGGCGTCGGAGGGTGCCTCCGCGCCGGACGGTGACCCCGTCACACCCCCGGGGGCCTGGGCGTGCCGCGCGGCACGCCTGCTCATGCGCTCGACGTCACGGCGCGATGCGAGGACCCGGCGGTGCTGCTGATTGCGCGTCAGTTCGCCGGGGCCCCGCCCGCCGATCACACGGGCCAGGATGAAGAGCAGCAGCACGAGCGCCATCAGCAGCGCCGCGGAGCCGAATCCACGGGCGATCAGGCTGGGCTGGGGAGAGCCCACCAGCTGGAAGGTGGCCAGCGGCAGGGAGACCTGAGGGCCGCTGAGCGGGTTGGCGTTGAGGTCGGCCGTGAAGCCCGAGGTCAGCAGCACCGGCGAGGTCTCGCCGATCCCGCGTGCGGTGCCCAGGATCACGGCGGTGGTCAGTCCGGAGCGGGCGGTGGGCAGCACCACGGTCCACACCGTGCGCCACTGGCTCGCGCCGAGGGCGTACGAGGCTTCCCGCAGCGAGCCCGGGACCAGCCGGATGACCACGTCGGATGCGCGGATGATGATGGGCAGCATCATCACGCCGAGGGCGAGGGCCGCGGCGAAACCGGACTTGTCGACGCCGAGGATGAGGATCACCGTGGCGTAGATGAACAGACCGGCGACGATCGACGGCAGTGCCGTCATGGCCTCGACGATGGTCCGGACGAACCGCGCGTAACGGCCCGGTACTTCGTTGAGGAACACCGCGCAGGCCAGTCCCAGGGGCACCGTGATCGCCAGCGAGATGGCGATCTGCTGCAGCGTGCCGACGATCGCGTGCAGGACGCCGCCGTCGGAGAGCGGCTGCAGCGGGCCGGTGCGCGACATGTCCTCGGTGAAGAAGTTGAGGTGCACCAGCGCGGAGTGGCCGCGCCACAGGGTGTACACCACGACCAGGACCAGAGCGGCCAGCAGCAGTGCGGCCAGGCTCTGCCAGAGCACCGCTGCGACCTTGTCCCGTACCGCCACGCTGCTCTCGTCGAACGAGACGAGCACCGCGTACAGGCCGAGGAAGAACAGATAGGCGACGACGACGAAGCCCAGGACCGAGTCGAACGGGGCCACCCAGACGAACAGCAGCACCGTCAGTGCGAGCGATCCCACGGCGGCGCCCGCCAGGGCGAGGAGGTCGGAGGCGTGCACGGACGAGGTGTTCCGGCGGACTTCCGGGGAGTCGTCCCGTACCCCGGCCGCCGGCCGTACGGTCCGCGCGGGCTGCTGTGCGCGGACGTCTTCCTTGAGCAGGTCGGTCATCTCAGGCCTCCGCCCCGCTGCCGGAGCGGCTGCGGGCCGCGATCGACGAGGCGATGAAGTTCACGACAAGGGTCATAAGGAACAGCGCGAGTCCCGCGGCCATCAGGGCGGACATGCCGAACTCGCTCGCCGAGCCGTAGCGCAGGGCGATCAGCGCCGACACCGAGTTGGCGCCGTTCTGCAGGATGTGCGGCTGCACGGCGAAGACAGGGGAGATGATCATGAAGACGGCGATCGTCTCGCCGAGGGCCCGGCCGAGGCCCAGCATGGTCCCGCCGATCACACCGCCCCAGCCGAAGGGAAGGACGACCGCGCGGATCATTCCCCACCGGGTCGCGCCGAGGGCGAATGCGCCCTCCCGTTCGCCCGGAGGCGCCTGGGAGAAGGTCTCGCGCATCACCGAGCAGGCGATCGGCGTGACCATGAGCGCCACGACGACGCCCGCGATGAAGGTGGAGGAGGTGTAGACGGTCGTGGTCTCCAGCGGGTCGGTGGGATCGGCCCCGTCGACCTCGAAGAGCGGGATCCAGGAGAAGTAGGTGGTGAGCCAGCGGGAGAGCCCGACGATGTACCCCTGCAGGAAGAAGGCGCCCCACAGGCCGTAGACCACACTCGGCACCGCGGCCATGAGGTCGACGAGGCTGACGAGTGTCCGCTTCAGCTTCCGCGGCGCGTACTCCGAGATGTACAGGGCGGTGCCCATCGCGAGCGGGACCGCGATACAGATCGCCACGAGGCCGATGAGCACGGTGCCGGTGATCACCGCGGCGATGCCGAAGCGATGGGAGTCCGGCTCCCACGCCGATGTGGTCAGGAACGAGAACCCGGCGACGTCGAGTGCCTGCTTGGCGCGGTAGGTGAGGAAGACGCC
Organism: Streptomyces sp. NPDC043870; assembly: GCF_056435785.1. Classification (NCBI taxonomy): domain Bacteria; kingdom Bacillati; phylum Actinomycetota; class Actinomycetes; order Kitasatosporales; family Streptomycetaceae; genus Streptomyces; species Streptomyces sp. NPDC043870. The sequence continues at coordinate 21,598 of NZ_JBWKDT010000013.1, read as the reverse complement.
GACCAGCAGCATGACGACCAGCACGATGGCGCCGCTGCCGCGCGCGCCTCCCCGGAAGATCCGGTCCGCCAGTACTCCCCTGCTGCGCAGTGAGCGGGGCTTGTCCGCCGCGTCCGCGTGGTCGGGATCCGGCTCGGGCTTGTGGAGCCCGGGCATGGCAAGCGTCATCGGGCACCCGCCCCGGCGACGGCCCGCGTGGGGGAGTCGGTCCGTGCGAGGGACCCGGCCGCCGGCGCGTGGCCCTCGTCGTCCTGCTCCGCACACGTGGACGCCGGTTCCGCGGCCCCGCGCAGCGGCACTCCGCGCAGCCGGGGCCTGCTGGGCATCCCCTCGGCCAGCCGGGCCACGGGAACGGCCGCCAGGAACTGGCTGAGGTTGTACTGGCATTCGCGCTGGCGCTGATAGGGCCGGCCCGCGACCGCGACGGCCCGCCCGTCGAGTTCGAGGCGCCATGTCCAGCTGCCCGCCGCGTCCGGCATGGAGAGCAGCACACGGGCCTCGGCGACCTTCTCACGCAGTTCGATCAGCGCGGCAGCGCAGTCCTCGGGGCCGGCGAACGCTTCGGCGCTGCGTCCCAGTTCGCGGTTGTTCGCCCCGATCAGCCGCCACCCGACCGGCTTCTCCTCCTCAGGTCTCTGCGGCGATACGCGCATCACGTACAAGAACCGCGGCCGAACCATCGAAACCACCCCCTCCCGTCCTCCGCCCATGCGCTCTTCGCCTGTGGCGGGAAGACATCCCCGAGCGCACCCGACGCTCGCGGCTTGTGTAGGGCCTGTGTGCACGGCGAGGTGAAGGCCGAACGGAGGGAAAATGAATGGGAAGCTCCGGGGAACTCAAGGTAATCGTGATCACGGTTCCGGTGACGCTGCGCGGCCTCCGCCCCGGCCCCGGACGACCGCCGGCCCCTGGAAGCCCGTGACCTGCGGAACCGGAATCACGTGGCCTGTTCGCGGCAGACCGCCGGGATGGATGCGACCATCAGACCGTTGGAGCCGGAAGAGTACGACGCCCTCGGGGAACTCACCGCGCAGGCGTATCTCGGGGACGGACTGCTGGACTTCGGGGAGCAGGACCCCTGTCTCGCCGTGCTGCGGGATGTGTCCGGTCGAGCGGGCCCGGGCCCTCGAGGGGTGCCGTCGGCTGGTGTTGTCGACCCAGCGGCGGATGCGTGGCGCCCAACGCATCCATGAGCGTCTGGGCTTCGTACGGACCCCGGGGCGGGACTGGGAACCGCTGACAGGCCTCGATCCCCTGCTGACGTACGCGCTTGAGCTCTGAGGGGTGAGCCACACCACCGCGACACAACATGTGGGGGGCGCGGCATCGACCCGCCCCTACATGTATGCTCGACTCCGTTGCCGCAGCAGGGGAATCCGGTGGAAATCCGGAACTGTCCCGCAACGGTGAGTTGGTCTGCATTCGCTCCTTTGCATACCCACGAGTCCGAGGACCTGTCGGCAACGCACCCGGTCCGTCCGGCCCGGGTGCCGACACGTCCGGGCCTCGCGGAACAGGCCGGTGGACGCGGCGCACCGGCTCTCAGACGCGTGCGCCCGTGCCCCTGTGCCCCGCCGGCCCCCAGCCGAGCGAGGGAGAGCACCCCGTGACCATCGCGCCGCCCGATCCTGCTTCAACGAAGCTGCCCGACGGGCCAGGTACCGCGCTGCTGCGGACCCTTACCGACCTCACCGCCGATCTCCCCGACACCGACCCGGGCCGCGTCGCCGCCGCCGCGCTCCGGGGCCGTCACGCGGGCTCGGACGAGGCCGAACTGCGCGAGCTGGCCACCGAAGCGGCCGCCGGACTGATCTCGGAGGACCCGGCCTACTCACGGCTCGCCGCCCGGCTGCTCACCCTCACCATCGCGGAGGAGGCCGCCTCACAGGGGGCGGCCGCCTTCTCCGGCTCCGTCGCCGTCGGCCACCGCGAGGGCCTGATCGCGGACCGCACGGCCGCGTTCGTACAGACCCACGCCGGGCGCCTCGACACGCTCATCGACCCCGCCGGCGACGACCGCTTCGGCTACTTCGGCCTGCGCACCCTCTACAGCCGCTATCTCCTCCGGCACCCGATCACCCGCAAGGTCATCGAGACACCGCAGCAGTTCATGCTGCGCGTAGCCGCCGGCCTGGCGGAGGACGACTCGGTCCGGGCTCTCGACGAAGTCGCCGCGCTGTACGGGATGATGAGCCGGCTGGACTACCTGCCGTCCTCCCCCACCCTCTTCAACTCCGGCACGCGCCACCCCCAGATGTCATCCTGCTATCTGCTGGACTCCCCGCTGGACGAGCTGGACTCGATCTACGACCGCTACCACCAGGTCGCGAGGCTGTCGAAGCACGCGGGCGGCATCGGCCTCTCCTACTCCCGCATCCGCTCCCGCGGTTCGCTGATCCGCGGCACCAACGGCCACTCCAACGGCATCGTGCCGTTCCTGCGGACGCTGGACTCCTCGGTCGCCGCCGTGAACCAGGGCGGCCGCCGCAAGGGCGCCGCCTGCGTCTACCTGGAGACCTGGCACGCGGACATCGAGGAGTTCCTGGAGCTGCGCGACAACACGGGCGAGGAGGCGCGCCGTACGCACAACCTCAACCTGGCGCACTGGATCCCCGACGAGTTCATGCGCCGGGTGAACGCGGACGCCGAGTGGTCGCTGTTCTCACCGGCCGACGTGCCCGAACTGGTCGACCTGTGGGGCGACGACTTCGACGCCGCGTACCGCAAGGCGGAGGCCGCCGGGCTCGCGCGCAAGACGATCCCGGCCCGTGACCTCTACGGCCGCATGATGCGCACGCTCGCCCAGACCGGCAACGGCTGGATGACGTTCAAGGACGCCTCGAACCGGACCGCGAACCAGACCGCCGAGCCCGGCACGGTCGTCCACTCCTCCAATCTCTGCACCGAGATCATCGAGGTCACCAACGACGGCGAGACGGCGGTCTGCAACCTCGGTTCGGTCAACCTCGGCGCCTTCGTCGAAGAGGGAGCCGACGGCGCGGAGATCGCCTGGGAGCGGCTGGACGAGACCGTCCGTACCGCCGTGACCTTCCTCGACCGGGTCGTCGACATCAACTTCTACCCGACCGAGCAGGCCGGCCGCTCCAACGCCAAGTGGCGCCCGGTGGGCCTGGGCGCGATGGGTCTCCAGGACGTCTTCTTCAAACTGCGGATGCCGTTCGACTCGGCCGAGGCCCGGGCCCTGTCGACGCGGATCGCCGAGCGGATCATGCTGGCGGCGTACGAGGCGTCCTGCGACCTCGCCGAGCGCAGCGGCCCGCTGCCCGCCTGGGAGCAGACCCGCGCGGCGCGAGGTGTGCTGCACCCGGACCACTACGACGTGGAACTCAACTGGCCCGAGCGCTGGGCGGCGCTGCGCGCCCGGATCGCCGGGACCGGGATGCGCAACTCGCTCCTCCTCGCCATCGCGCCGACCGCGACCATCGCCTCGATCGCGGGCGTGTACGAGTGCATCGAGCCGCAGGTCTCCAACCTCTTCAAGCGCGAGACGCTGTCCGGCGAGTTCCTGCAGGTCAACTCCTACCTGGTGGACGACCTGAAGAAGCTGGGCGTGTGGGACGCGCAGACCCGCGAGGCGCTGCGCGACTCCAGCGGCTCGGTGCAGGGCCTGAACTGGATCCCGGCGGATGTGCGCGAGCTGTACCGCACGGCATGGGAGATCCCGCAGCGCGGCCTCATCGACATGGCCGCCGCCCGCACGCCGTTCCTGGACCAGTCGCAGTCGCTGAACCTCTTCATGGAGACGCCGACCATCGGCAAGCTCTCCTCGATGTACGCGTACGCCTGGAAGCAGGGCCTGAAGACGACGTACTACCTGCGCTCCCGCCCGGCGACCCGGATCGCCCGGGCCGCGTCCGGCACCGCGGCCGCCGCCGCCCCCATCCCCGTACAGCAGGCGGCCCCCGACGCCGACGCGATCGCCTGCTCCCTTGAGAACCCCGAGTCCTGCGAGGCCTGCCAGTAATGACCACCGCGAACGACAGCAAGGCCGAGAAGAATCTTCTCGACCCGGGCTTCGAACTGACTCTCCGCCCCATGCGCTACCCGGACTTCTACGAGCGCTACCGGGACGCGATCAAGAACACCTGGACCGTGGAGGAGGTCGACCTCCACTCCGACGTCGCCGACCTCGCCAAGCTCTCCCCCGGTGAGCAGCACCTGATCGGCCGTCTGGTCGCCTTCTTCGCGACCGGCGACTCGATCGTCGCGAACAACCTGGTGCTGACGCTCTACAAGCACATCAACTCCCCCGAGGCGCGCCTGTACCTGTCGCGGCAGCTCTTCGAGGAAGCCGTGCACGTCCAGTTCTATCTGACGCTGCTGGACACCTACCTCCCGAATCCGGAGGACCGCGCCGCCGCCTTCGACGCGGTCGAGAACATCCCGTCCATCCGCGAGAAGGCGCAGTTCTGCTTCAAGTGGATGGATTCGGTCGAGAAGATCGAGCGGCTGGAGACGAAGGCCGACCGCCGCCGCTTCCTGCTGAACCTGATCTGCTTCGCGGCCTGCATCGAGGGGCTGTTCTTCTACGGCGCCTTCGCGTACGTCTACTGGTTCCGCTCCCGGGGTCTGCTGCACGGCCTGGCGACCGGCACCAACTGGGTGTTCCGCGACGAGACGATGCACATGAACTTCGCCTTCGAGGTCGTGGACACGGTCCGCAAGGAGGAGCCGGAGCTCTTCGACGAGGAACTCCAGCAGCAGGTCACCGACATGCTGCGGGAGGCCGTCGAGGCGGAGCTGCAGTTCGGCCGCGATCTGTGCGGTGACGGCCTGCCGGGCATGAACACCGAGTCGATGCGCGAGTACCTGGAGTGCGTCGCCGACCAGCGGCTCACCCGGCTGGGCTTCGCCCCGGTCTACGGCTCGCAGAATCCGTTCTCCTTCATGGAGCTCCAGGGCGTCCAGGAGCTGACGAACTTCTTCGAGCGGCGTCCTTCGGCATATCAGGTGGCGGTCGAGGGTTCCGTCGACCTGGACGAGGACTTCTGACGGCTCGGCCGGACACGTGCGGGCGGGGGCCCGGGCCGGGTGACGGTCCGAGCCCCCGCCCGCTCCGCCTCACGCAGCCGGCGGCCGATGGCGCGGTCCCTTGCGTGCCCGATGAACGCGGGAAGGCCGACAACGAGGAGAACTCCCAGGGTGACGAGGTAGTTGAGGAATGTGTTCATGCCTCCACTGTCGTCGCCGGGCCCCGGAAACATCAGTGGCAGGACTGTCAGCAACCATCGAATTACTGCCACACTGAATCCATGCTGAAGAACGTGGCGGCCGTCCTGCTCGACGGCGTGCACCCCTTCGAACTCGGCGTCCTCTGCGAGGTCTTCGGCCTGGATCGCAGCGATGACGGACTCCCGGTCCACGACTTCGCGGTGGCCTCCGCGGAGGGGCCGCGGCTGCGCACCCACGCCGGGTTCACGCTGCACGTCGAGCACGGGCTCGAACGGCTGGCGGAGGCCGATCTGATCGCCGTGCCGACCGGGAGCGACTACGAGGAGCGCGAGTACCCCGAGGCGCTGCTGGAGGCGCTTCGCGCGGCCGTCGACCGGGGCGCGCGCGTGCTGTCCGTGTGCACCGGCGCGTTCGTGCTGGGGGCCGCGGGGTTGCTCGACGGGCGGCGCTGCACCACCCACTGGCGCCATACGGCCGCGCTGGCCCGCCGCCACCCGCGGGCACTCGTCGACCCCGATGTGCTGTACGTCGACGAGGGGCCGGTCATCACGTCGGCCGGCACCGCGGCCGCGATCGACGCCTGCCTGCATCTCGTTCGCAGCGAGTTCGGTCCGGAGGTCGCCAACAAGATCGCCCGGAGGATGGTGGTGCCGCCGCACCGGGACGGCGGGCAGGCGCAGTACATCGACCGGCCGCTGCCGCGCACCCGCTGCGACACGGTGGGCGAGGTGCTCGCCTGGATGGAGCGGCATCTCGACCGCGAGATGACCGTGGAGCAGCTGGCGGAACGGGCACATATGTCGCCGCGGACCTTCGCGCGCCGCTTCCAGCAGGAGACGGGGACGACGCCGTACCGCTGGCTCCTGCGCCAGCGGGTGCTGCTGGCACAGGAGTTGCTGGAGGCCACGGACGACACGGTGGACGCGATCGCGGGCCGCGCCGGTTTCGGCAACGCGGCCGCTCTGCGGCACCACTTCCTCCGTACGCTCGGGACGACGCCGAACGCGTACCGGCGCACCTTCCGCGGGCCGGTACGCGTGGCCTGAGGGGGCTCAGATCCCGCAGCTGGACGCGGACCAGAAGCGGCTCGCGCGGTGGTCGACGTGGGTGTGGTCGCCGTGGCCCGGGTAGCCGGGGCCGAGGATGCCGTTGAAGCCGTGGTTGCGGGCCTGCTGGGCGAGCTTGCACAGGGAGTGGGGTCCGGCGCCGAGGTCCGCCGCGTCGCCGTACAGGTGGCGGCTGTCCGAGGCCCCGCCGACCGCGTCGTTGCAGGCCTGTGAGCGGAAGCCGCTGGTCACGGTGATGGGCTGGTCGCCGAGTGCGTGCCGCATCGCCTCCAGCTTCCACATGGTGCGCAGCGCGTTGGACTTGGCGGTGGCGGCGCTCACCGCGCCGCCCGCCCAGGTGGAGTTGCAGTCGTTCAGCTCTGCGTAGCTGAAGTGGACCGGGGTGCAGTCGTCGTCCTGGAGCGCGTAGAGCTTGCTGAAGGTGGCGGGTCCCGCGACGCCGTCGGCGGCGAGTCCGTAGGCCGACTGGAAGCGCTTGACGGCGGCGGCGGTCGCCGGGCCGTAGTCGCCGTCGATGGCGAGGACGGCGCCGTAGCCGGGGTATCCGGCGATTCGGATCTGCAGCTGGGTGACGTCGGCGCCGGACGTCCCCTGGGAGAGGGTGCGGGACCAGGTGTAGCAGCCGTCGGCGTGTGCGGTGCCGGCCGTGGCCACGACCCCGCCGAGCGAGGCGGCCATGAGCATGACAAAGGACAGCAGGAGTCGTGCGGTGCGTCTGGGCATCGGTCCTCCATGACGAGTCCACCGGATGTGGGAGCTGCACCCAGAGACTGGCGGGGCGGTCGACGCGCGTCAACAGGGCCACGGCAGCTGTCATTTGCCCGCCCATTGGCGGTAACGGCAGCGCCCCGCACCGGTCGACGGAGCGGGGCGCTGACGCGAACGACGGCGACGGCGACGGCGACGGATCAATCGTTGGGGACGACCTCGTAGCGCGGCGTGCCCTCGGCCATCTGCCGCAGCGCGTCCTTGCGGTCCCGCTTCGACAGCCGGTCGATGTACAGGTAGCCGTACAGGTGGTCCGTCTCGTGCTGCAGGCAGCGCGCGAAGTAGCCGGTGCCGCGCACCTTGACCGGCTTGCCCTCGGCGTCCTGGCCGTGCACCTCGGCGTAGTCGGGGCGGGCCAGCGAGGCGTACGCCGTCGGGACGGACAGGCAGCCCTCGTTCGAGTCGTCCAGGTTGCGGTGCTCCGGCGGCAGCTCCTGCAGCACCGGGTTGCAGACGACGCCGGTGTGACGCACACCCTCGTCGTCGGGGCAGTCGTAGACGAAGACCTTCAGGTCCACACCGATCTGGTTGGCGGCCAGGCCCACGCCCTCCGCCGCCCGCTGGCTGGCGAACATGTCGTCGATCAGCGCCGCGAGCTTGTCGTCGAACTCGGTGACGTCCTTGCACTCCTTGTGGAGCACCGGGTTGCCGACGACGGTGATCGGACGGGCCGTGCCACGCTCGCGGTACGCCCGCTCGCGCTCCTCACAGTCCTCCGTGTCCACGACGAAACCATCGTTGACCTGCTGGTCCGTGTGCTGGTCCGTCTCCTGCTGCGCCATTGTCCGCCGTATGCCTTCCTCGGGTGCCCGTCTGATTGCTCCATACAGACTACGGCCCGACGTCAGCAGACTTCCTCAAGATCCCGCCACTCGCGGCTGTCCGGGCTGTCCGCGACCCAGCCGTCCAGCAGCCCGCGCACCAGAGCGGCGGGCGCCGCGATACCGCATTCACGCTCCGGCACCCACATGTCGCCGGCCGTGCGGTGGCCCAGCGGCCCCGGGTGGCCCGGCTCGCTGTGGTCGTGCGGGTCCAGGTGCTCACCGTCACCCTCGGCGCTCGGCATCACGCTCTCGGAGCAGGCCCGGCAGAGCAGCCGCACCGACGACGACCAGTCCTCGGCGGCGAATCCGGCGTCGGCGGCGAGCTGCTCCAGGGCGTCCCGGTCGTCCTCGGTGGCGGCCTCCAGCAGCACCACCCAGGTGGGGACGGGCGAGGGCGCCCAGAGCTCGATCTCGTCGAAGACGGGGAAACTGTGTCCGGCGGCGGTGGTGCGCTCGCCGTGCGGTACGCCGTCGTGCAGCACGACCTCGCCCCAGCGGCGGCCGGACGACGGCAGGGGGATGGAGAGCACCTCTATCCGGGCCGGGTCGAGCCTGCGGCCCCACACCACCTCGGCCTCGCCCTCCGGCGACAGCCGTACGGCGGCGCTGCCCAGCTCCATCCCGACGGGCTCACCGCCCGCGGCGCCCGGTCCGCCGCTTCCGGCGCGTGAGGGGCTTCCGGGCACCTTCAGCCCGTACGCCTGCCAGGCCCGGCGGGCCAGCGGCCAGTCCTGGAGGGCGGTGGCCGCGATCCCCACGTTCCACCAGTCGGGGGCGCCGGTCTCCTTGTCCAGCAGGGCGACGGCCCGCAGGCCCGCGGCGCGCGCCTGTTCCCAGTCGTGCCGGAACTTGTGCAGCAGGGCCAGGTTGAACCAGGACTCGGAGAGCCAGGGCTCCAGATCCGCCGCACGGGTCAGCAGCGCGCCCGCGTCCTCGTACCGGCCGTCGCCGATCAGCGTGAACGCGCGGTCGGTGGCCTGCCGCCACGAGGCGGAGGGCCGATGCCGTACCTTCCCGAAGATCCTCACGATTCCCGCCTGCCGGTCGCTCGGGTCATTGCCCCCGGACACTTGTCTGAGTGTCTTTGTGTACGTCTCGCTCAGTGCTCCCTACTTTCGCATCCAACCATGCCCGGTCGGACGCCCGCTCATTACCCATGGGTTACCCAGCCTGAGCGGGGCTGAGTCCCGCCCGTCGCCCGCCACCACCCCCTCAGCCGAGGCCCTCCGGGCCGGCCCCGCGACGGGTCAGGACGCGGGCGAGGGATTCGACGACTTCCGGCTGGTAGTCGTGGGCGGTGCCGAGACGGAGCTGCTCCAGAGCCGTGAGCGCGCCTGTGGCACTTTCACCGGTGAGATCGTCGTACGCGTTGACGGTGCGGACGATACGGGCGGCCAGGGGCTGCTCCCGGTACGGGTCGGCCTGGCGCTCGACGACCACCGCGACGGCCGCGGGGACCCCGGTCTGGCGGACGACGGCGCCGCCCAGCAGGGCGATCCTGCGCTGCTCGGCGAGCGGCAGCAGAGCGGTGGCACCCTCCGGGACCGGGTCGACGAGGGAGAGCTGCCCGATGTCGTGCATCAGCGCCGCGTACTCCAGAACGGTCAGCTCGGGCCCCGAGAGCCCCAGCTCGCGGCCGACGGCGGTGCTCAGCGCGGCCACCCTGAGGGCATGCCCGTGGGGGGTGTAGCCCGCGATCTCGGTCGCCCGTGCGAGTGAGGAGATGGTCTGCCGGTAAGTGATCCGCACGGCCGCGTACCGCCGGAACGACATCTGGGTGAGCAGGAGCGGTACCGAGAAGACGGGCAGCGCCCAAAGCCCGGCGACAGCGGCGCCGAGCGCCATGACGGCGCCGGTCGCACAGACGGCGGAGCCGATGCCGATCATCGCACGCAGCTCGTCGCGCAGCAGCGGACCGTACGGGACGGGCGTACCTCCCGCGCGCCGGGCGCCACGGGGGAGGGTGCGGGCGCGGAGCATCAGCGCGGCGAGCACGGCGTCGCAGAGCGCGGTCAGCAGCAGCAGAAGCAGCAGGTAGAGCACGTAGTACGGCCCCTTGCCGAGCCGCTCGGCAAGGGCGCCCGAGTTGTAGAGCGGCTGGAAGCAGACCGCGGCGAACGCCACGGTGAGCACGCGGCGCATGACATGGTCGAGCGCGGGCCCGCGGCCGCGTGCGATGTGCGGTACGGCCCCGGCGAGGGCGCCCGCCACGACGACCGCGACGACCTGGAGGACGCCATGGGTGGTGGCCCGCCCGCCGCTCTCACCGAGCAGCGCGTACGCCAGTGCCCCGGCGGACGCGAGCGGCGCGGGCTCCCTCCCCCATGGCTTTTCGAGCATGGGTGGGGATCCCCCCGGCGCAGCCGGGGGCAGTACCCCCGTGCCGGGCGGTGCACCCCGTCGGGTGGCCTCACCGACGGCGATGAGCACGCCGAACGCGAGCGCGGTGCCCGGCTCCGCGACGCCGTTCCACAGGGTCCAGCCGAGCCCGGCTCCGGTCAGCGCGGCAGCGGCCCCGTACACGCCCAGAACGGTGACCGGGACCCTCGGTGTCATCCGCTCCGCCCGTGCCGTGCCGCCGGAGCGGAGACGGGCCCGGCCGGGACGGAGGGGCACTCCGAGGGCGGCTGGGCGGGCACGTGCGGCTCGTCGGCGGTGACCCCCGTCTGCCAGCCGTGTCGGTCGAGAGCGCGGACGAGGGCGCGCACCATCCGGGGGTCGAACTGGGTTCCGGCGCAGCGTTTCAGCTCTTTGACCGCGGTGGCGACGGGCCGCGCCCTGCTGTACGAGCGGGTCGAGGTCATCGCGTCGAAGGCGTCGGCGACGGCGACCACACGGGCGAACTCGGGGATCTGGCGGCCGGCGAGTCCGTACGGGTAGCCGCTTCCGTCGAGCCGTTCGTGGTGGTGCAGGATCGCCGCGCGGGCCTCGCCGAGGAAGCCGATGCCCCGGACCATCTCGTGCCCGTACTCGGGGTGCAGCTCGATGACGCGGCGCTCCTCCGGGGTGAGCGGTCCGTCCTTGCGCAGCACGCGTGTGGGTACGCCCAGTTTGCCGATGTCGTGCAGGATCCCGGCGAAGCGGAGCACTTCGAGGCGCTCCTCGTCCATGCCCAGCTCACGCGCGATCAGTACGGACGCGCGGCCCACCCGCTCGCTGTGGCCGCGGGTGTACTTGTCCTTGATGTCGACGGCCTGCACCAGGGCGCGGATGGTGGACCGGTGAGCGCCCTGCTCGCGGTGGTACTGCGCGAAGACCCAGCAGGAGATGTACATCGGCAGCAGCACGAAGAGCGCGGACAGCGGACCGTACGGGCTGCGCCACAGCACGGCCATCATCAGCCCGGCCGCTGCGTGCACGGCGTGCGGCGCGAGGGAGCGCAGCAGCAGTCCGCGCCACGCCGCGCGGACGGGGACGCGTTCCGCGGTGGCGAGGATGCCGCCGTCGAGCGCGGTCAGCACCAGGCAGTACGTGAATGCGGCGGCGAACGCGGGCAGCAGGGCGTACGGGAAGTCGGCGGCGCTCAGCGCGGCCGGGCCGCCGAGGAGGACGGCCGCCCGGGACGCCGCCCAGGCGGCCAGGGCCGATTGGGCCGCCCGCCACACGCGGCGGATGCCCGCGGGGCGCTGTTCGACGTGGGCGAGCAGCGCGCCCGGTGCCGCGACCAGCGCCGCGGCCGCGGGCGGCAGGAGCAGCGCGGCGGCGAGGAGCACGGGAAAGAACGATCCGGCGCCGACCGGTACGGATCCGCCGACGACCCGTCCCAGGACGGGGAACCGGGCGGGCATCTCGCACACCGCGTACAGCGCCGCGAGCAGCGCGACCGTGCCCCAGGCGGTACCAGCCCCGGGGCACAGGGCGGGGAGCGCGCACACAGCGGCACTCACGACGGCACACAGGATGTACACCCGCGCCGCTCCGGGAATGACTCTCACCCGCCCTCAGCCCTCCTCGGACGCCCCAAATCGAGCGCAAGGCTAGCGAGTTGGGGTGACCACGGCGGACGGAAGCGACCGATTAGCACCATCGGGTGACACGGTGCGAGGGCGGACGGGCGTGTCCCCTGCGGGCACGCCGACCGGATACGCGAAGGGGACGCACCGTCCGGTGCGCCCCCTGTGTCCGGTCCGCCGGCGGAGCGCTGCTGCTCCCCGACCGTTCCGCGACTGCTCAGCGCGTGCTCAGCGCCTGGTTACTCCGCGCCCGCCGTCAGGTCGTGCTCGGGCACGGTCTCACCGGACCTGATCAGCTCGATCCGGCCCATGACCTTGGCCCGCAGATCCACCGGCACGTCGTCATGGCCGCAGCAGCGCTTGACGAGCTTCTTCACCGCCTGCTCCAGGCCGTACTTCTCCAGGCACGGGGAGCACTCCTCGAAGTGCACCTCGAACTTGGTGCAGTCGCTGTCGGGCATCTCCCGGTCGAGGAACTCGTAAAGATGATCGAGTACCTCTGCGCAGTCAGTCTCGTGCGGCTCTCCGCAGCTCATGAGCCCGCGCCTTTCCGATCGTTCGTCGACTCCCCGGCGCCCGCGGGAACGAGCCCGCGATCACGGGCGTAGTCCTCGAGCATGCCGCGCAACTGGCGGCGGCCCCGGTGCAGTCGGGACATCACCGTACCGATGGGCGTTCCCATGATGTCCGCGATCTCCTTGTAGGCAAAGCCCTCTACATCCGCGAGATACACGGCGATGCGGAACTCCTCGGGGATCGCCTGCAGCGCTTCCTTGACATCGGAGTCCGGCAGGTGGTCGAGCGCCTGGGACTCGGCGGAGCGCAGACCGGTCGACATGTGCGACTCCGCGCGGGCGAGCTGCCAGTCCTCGATCTCCTCGGCGGCACTGCGCTGCGGCTCGCGCTGCTTCTTGCGGTACGAGTTGATGAAGGTGTTCGTGAGAATCCGGTACAGCCAGGCCTTGAGGTTCGTGCCCTCACGGAACTGGTGGAAGGACCCGTAGGCCTTCGCGTACGTCTCCTGTACGAGATCCTCGGCATCGGCCGGGTTGCGCGTCATACGCAACGCGGCCGAGTACATCTGGTCGAGGTAGCCAAGTGCGTCCCGCTCGAAGCGTGCGTTGCGCTCGGCAGCCGTCTCGTCCATGCGGCTGTCGTCGGTCCCAGTGACCGGACCCACCTCCTCCTCCGCTGTGGCGAGACCGAAACCGGACCCGCTCGAATCGGAGGATAGACGACCAACCGCACCGCCCGCCGTCCGAATGGGGGTCGCCTTGGGTGCACGCAGCACTGTCCACTCCAGGTCAGCGCCCTGCGACCTGCTCGGGCAGATGGTCGAACCCATGCGACGGACTCCCTCTCCACGCTCCTGTACTGACGTGGGACACAACAGAGGGTCCGCCCTCCGCTATTCCCGGGCACAGGGCGCAGTCAGGATCCGGCCGTCAGGATGCAGCCATCAGGATCCGGCGTCAGGTGCGGCCTTCAGGATCCGGCGTCAGGTGCGGCCTTCAGGATCCGGGCAGGGCCGTGATCCACTTCCGTACGCCGGCGACGACGGTGGCCAGGGCCTCCTCCTGCGTCAGCGCCGCCCGCTTGGGCACGGTGAGCCCGTGGTCCGCGGAGTCCACCTCGATCAGCTCGTACTCCCCGTCGGGGAACTCCTCCGGCTTCCCGAACGAGTCGTTGCCGCCCTGGACGACAAGGACGGGAACTCCGGCGCCGAGGAGCTCTTCGGCCCGGGACTTCTCCGGCCTGCCCGGCGGGTGCAGGGGGAAGCTGAGGGCGAGCACGGCGCGAGCGCCCAGCTCACGCGCCGTGCGGCAGGCGACCCGCGCCCCTGCGCTGCGCCCGCCCGCGACGATCGGCAGCCCCTGCCTCTCCAGCGCGGGCCACAGCCCCCGCCAGCCGGTGTCCAGGGTCTTCGGCGCGGGCGCGACCTGCTTGCCCGCCACCCGCCACGGCTGCTCCACGAGGGCCACGGTCACCCCGGCGGCGGGCAGCTCGGCCGCGAGCGCCTGGAGGTCGCGGGCGCCGATGCCGCCGCCCGCGCCATGGCTGACGGCCAGCACGAGCCGGGCCTTGCCGGTGGCCGGGTGCCAGGTGATGCGGGCGTCCCCGGCGGGTGTCTCGACGATCTCGCTCTGTGTCACGTCAGCAGTGTCACACCACGAGCCCCGGAAACCTCAGGAAGCACGAGCACCGGAACCTCAGCCGTAACCCTCAGAACCCGGAAACCTCAGAGACCGGAAACCTCAGAAGAGCGTGCCGACCTCAGGGGCCGCCAGCTCCTCCAGCAGCTCAGGTCCGTTGTTGCGGACATTGGAGACGGCCGTGCCCACGGGGTACGCCCGCATCAGCCCGGGCGGCTGCGGCGCGAGCAGCGTGCGCAGCTCCTCCACGTCCGTGCGGGCCGGGTCGAGCCAGGCGTCCCAGCGGTCCTCCGTGAGCATCAGCGGCATCCGCGGGTGGATGTCGGACAGCGAGTGGGGGCCGTCGGCGGGTGCGACGGCCAGCGGGCTCGTCTCCGCCTCGGTCGTGATCACCGAGCAGGTCACCCACCAGGACTGCGGGTGGTCGTCCGGCAGGGTCCGGTCGCGCCAGAACTCGTACAGCCCCGCCATCGCGAAGACCGAGCCGTCGGCGGGGGTCACGAAGTACGGCTGCTTGCGGGGCCGCTTCTTCTTCCCCTCCACCTCCAGCTGCCGCTCGTCGGCGCCGGTGACCCACTCGTAGTAGCCGTCGGCGGGCAGGATGCAGCGCCGGGCGAGGAAGGGCCGGCGGAAGGAGGGCTTCTCATGGACGGTCTCCGCACGGGCGTTGATCATCCGGGCCGCGCCCTCGGGGTTCTTGGCGAACGACGGGACGAGTCCCCACTTGAGTTTCCGCAGCTGGCGAACCGGGCGGCGGTCGTCCGCGTCCTTCAGAGGACGTTCGAGCACCGCGTAGACCTCTTTTGTCGGAGCCACGTTCCAGTCGGGAGCCAGGGTCTCCGCCGGCTCCCACTTCTCGATCTGGAAGAGTCCCGTCAGGTCCTCGGGCCTGCGACTCGCTGCATACCGTCCGCACATAAGTGCCACACTGCCACGACCCCGAGCCTCCCGAGGAGCCACCCCGGAAATGGTCACACCCGAAGTCTTCGGCACCCAGCCCGCGCCCGAGCAGTGGCTCGTCATAGGCACGGCCGCGCTCGCTCTCGTCGCGGTCGTCCCGCACACGCTGTGGCGGCTGTCCCGCAACGCGATCACGATCGCCCACGAGGGCGGCCACGGCCTGATCGCCCTGGCCACCGGTCGCCGGCTGTACGGCATCCGGCTGCACTCCGACACCAGCGGCCTCACCGTCAGCCGCGGCAGGCCGACCGGCCCCGGCATGATCCTCACCGCGGCCGCGGGCTACACCGCCCCGCCGCTGCTCGGACTCGGCGGCGCCTGGCTGCTCGCCGCGCACCGCATCACGCTGCTCCTGTGGGTGGCGACCGCGCTGCTGATCGCGATGCTGGTGATGATCCGCAACGCGTACGGGGCACTCACCGTGATCCTCACCGGTGCGGCATTCCTGTTGGTGTCCTGGCTGACCGATCCGGCGGTGCAGGCGGCGTTCGCGTACGCCGCGGTGTGGTTCCTGCTGCTCGGCGGCGTACGGCCGGCCTTCGAGCTGCAGGCGAAGCGGCGGCACGGCGGGGCGCCCGACTCGGACGCCGACCAGCTGGCCCGGCTGACGCATGCGCCGCCCGCGATGTGGCTGTTCCTCTTCCATGCCGTATCGCTGTGCTCGCTGATCGGTGGCGGTCGCTGGCTGCTCGGCCTGTGATCGTTCACGGAGCTCCGTGACCGGTCATGGAACGGCTGCGGCCGCCCGGGGCCATTAAAGTGATGGCCATGACCGAGAGCTCCGTGCACCCCGCCCTCTGGCCCGCCCCTCATGCAAGCGGACCCGTCGACGCGACGGTCACCGTGCCCGGATCAAAATCGGTCACCAACCGCGCGCTCGTGCTGGCGGCACTGGCCGCCGAGCCCGGCTGGCTGCGCCGGCCGCTGCGCTCCCGCGACACCCTGCTGATGGCGGAGGCCCTGCGGGCCATGGGCGTCGGCATCGAGGAGCAGGTCTCCTCCAGCTCCACCGCCACCGGCGGCCCCGACAGCGGCGAGGCCTGGCGGATAATCCCGGCCGGGCTGCACGGCCCCACGACGGTCGACGTCGGCAACGCCGGCACGGTGATGCGCTTCCTGCCGCCCGTCGCCGCCCTCGCCGACGGTCCGATCCGCTTCGACGGCGACCCGCGCTCCTACGAGCGTCCGCTGGGCGGCGTGATCAACGGTCTGCGCGCGCTGGGCGCCCGGATCGACGACGACGGCCGCGGCTCCCTCCCGATGACCGTCCACGGCGGCGGAGCGCTGGACGGCGGCCCCGTGGAGATCGACGCCTCCTCGTCCTCGCAGTTCGTCTCCGCCCTGCTGCTCTCCGCGCCACGCTTCAACCAGGGCGTGGAGGTACGGCACATCGGCTCCCGGCTGCCGTCGATGCCGCACATCCGGATGACCGTCGACATGCTCCGTACGGTCGGGGCGCAGGTCGACGAGCCGGAGACCGGCGGCGAGCCCAACGTCTGGCGGGTGCGCAGCGGTGCGCTGCTCGGCCGGGACCTGACCGTGGAGCCGGATCTGTCCAACGCCCAGCCCTTCCTGGCGGCGGCGCTGGTGACGGGCGGCCGGGTCACCGTGCCCGACTGGCCCGAGCACACCACCCAGCCAGGTGACGCGCTGCGCGAGATCTTCACCGAGATGGGCGGTTCCTGCGAGCTCACGGACGCGGGTCTGACCTTCACCGGCACCGGCCGGATCCATGGCATCGACGTCGATCTGAGCGAGGTCGGCGAGCTGACCCCGGGCATCGCCGCGGTCGCGGCCCTGGCCGACTCCCCCTCGACGCTGCGCGGTGTCGCGCATCTGCGGCTGCACGAGACGGACCGGCTGGCCGCGCTCACCAAGGAGATCAACGAGCTCGGCGGCGATGTCACCGAGACCGAGGACGGGCTGCACATCCGCCCGCGCCCGCTGCACGGCGGGGTGTTCCACACCTACGACGACCACCGGATGGCGACGGCCGGCTCGATCATCGGACTCGCCGTCGACGGAGTGGAGATCGAGAACGTGGCGACGACGGCCAAAACCCTGCCCGATTTCCCGAGGATGTGGACCGACATGCTCGCGGGCAACTGAGCGGGGACGGCCGGAGATGCGCCGCTACGGCAAGCACACCGACGAGGACGACATCCGCCAGCGCCCCAACCCCAAGGGCAACCGTCCCCGTACGAACATCCGCCCCAAGCACGAGGACGCGGCGGAGGGCATGGTCCTGACCGTCGACCGGGGCCGGCTCACATGTCTCGTCGACGACCGCACGGTCATGGCGATGAAGGCCCGTGAGCTGGGCCGCAAGGCCGCCGTGGTAGGCGACCGGGTCGAGCTGGTCGGCGATCTGTCCGGCAAGAAGGACACCCTCGCCCGCATCGTCCGGATCGGCGAGCGCCGGTCCGTCCTGCGCCGCACCGCCGACGACGACGATCCGTACGAGCGCGTCGTCGTCGCCAACGCCGACCAGCTGGCGATCGTGACGGCCCTCGCCGACCCGGAGCCGCGCCCGCGGCTGATCGACCGCTGTCTGGTCGCGGCGTTCGCCGGCGGCCTGGAGCCGCTACTGGTGCTGACCAAGTCGGATCTGGCCTCGCCGGACGAACTGCTGGAGATGTACGGCGCGCTCGGTGTCCCCCACATCGTCACCACCCGCGACGAGTTCGTGGGCGGCGTCGCGGCCGACCGGGTCTACGAGCACCTCAGGGGGCGAACGACCGCGTTCGTCGGCCACTCCGGCGTCGGCAAGACGACTCTGGTCAACGCCCTCGTCCCGAAGGACCGGTGGCGCAGCACGGGCGTGGTGAACGCGGTCACCGGCCGCGGCCGGCACACCACCACCTCGGCGCTCGCTCTCCCCCTCGCGGGCGAGGACAACGGGTGGGTGATCGACACCCCGGGTGTGCGCTCCTTCGGGCTGCACCATGTCGACCCGTCCCGCGTCATCCACGCCTTCCCGGATCTGGAGCCGGGCACGGAGGGGTGTCCGCGCGCCTGTTCGCACGACGAGCCGGACTGCGCGCTGGACGACTGGGTGGCTCAGGGGAACGCCGATCCCGCGCGTCTCTACTCACTGAGGCGACTGCTGGCGACGCGCGAGCGACGCGAAGGCGACTGAGCCGCGGCGACACGAAGGCGACCGACCCGCGGCGACGCGAAGGCGACCGCCCCGCGCACGTTTGCGACCGCCCGCTGCTGGTAAGTGCATAATCGCACCAAGTGAGACGAAGCAGTCACGGACGCGGACGCGGGAGGCACTCACCATGGCGTGGCTGCTGGTAGTCGTCGCGGGACTCCTGGAGACAGGGTTCGCGATCTGTCTCAAGCTGTCGCACGGCTTCACGCGTCTCTGGCCGACGATCGCGTTCGCCGTCTTCGCGATGAGCAGCTTCGGGCTGCTGACGCTGTCCTTGAGGAAGCTCGACGTCGGTCCCGCCTATGCGGTATGGACGGGCATCGGCGCATCGGGCACCGCGATCTACGGAATGATCTTCCTCGGTGA
The DNA here is from genome assembly GCF_056435785.1 of Streptomyces sp. NPDC043870. Taxonomy (NCBI): domain Bacteria; kingdom Bacillati; phylum Actinomycetota; class Actinomycetes; order Kitasatosporales; family Streptomycetaceae; genus Streptomyces; species Streptomyces sp. NPDC043870. The sequence continues at coordinate 3,157 of NZ_JBWKDT010000013.1, read as the reverse complement.
GGTGGCCTCGACCTTGAAGATCGTCTCGATCGCACTGGTGATCTCCGGCGTCATCGGCCTGCAGCTCTCGAGCCCTGCCCATTGAGGGCTGTACGGACCAGTTGACCGATCTCCTCGGGGGCGGGCGCGACGACATGCGCCAGCGCGAGCCGCACGGCCAGCTCGCAGCGGTGGGCGAGGTCGAGGCTCTCCTCCTTCGTACGCCGGCGGCTGCCCGGCTCCTGGGCGGCCAGCGAGCGGTCCCGTACCGCGGCGACCAGTTCGGCGGGCGCCGGGTGCCCGGCATCCGCACGGCGCTGCGCCGGCAGTACGGAGGCGGCGGCCGACCTGCTCGCGGGCCGAGGGGCGGGCAGCCGCTCTCCCCAGCAGCCGGTGAGCAGGGCGCGCAGCAGCGGCCTTGCGCGGGCCTCCCCGACGGTCCACTCCGCGAGCCGCACCAGCTGCTCCCCGCTCCCGGCCCGCTCCGCGAGGACCCGGTCCACGCCGTGGAGATACATGTCGGCCTCGCGCCGCACGAGTGCGCGGGCGAGGCCGTCCTTACTGCCGAACTCGTTGTAGAGCGTCTGCCGCGAGACCCCGGCGGCCGAGGCGACGTCGACCATGCGGATCCCTGACCAGGGCAGGCCGGAGAGAGCGGTGAGAGCGGCGTTCAGCAGTGCTTCTCGCGCTGTGGGCATCATGGCCTCCCGGGCCCTGCGGCTCTGCGCTCAGAGTTGACGGGTGACCACCGACTGTCAAGAGCACGGGGCGCGCGGGGACGGTCTTCGCGCCGGGGCGGACCGCGACTCCGCCTCCGAGATCCCGGAGATAGAGTGCCGGTCATGGCCGACTATCACGATGATCTGCGTCTCGCCCATGTCCTCGCGGACGCCGCCGACGCGGCGACCATGGACCGGTTCAAGGCGCTCGACCTCAAGGTCGAGACCAAGCCGGACATGACTCCCGTGAGCGAGGCCGACAAGGCGGCCGAGGAGCTGATCCGCTCCCAGCTCCAGCGCGCCAGGCCGCGCGACGCGATCCTCGGCGAGGAGTACGGCATCGAGGGCACCGGCCCGCGGCGCTGGGTGATCGACCCGATCGACGGCACGAAGAACTACGTCCGCGGGGTCCCTGTCTGGGCGACGCTGATCTCCCTGATGGAGGCCGGCGAGGGCGGTTTCCAGCCGGTCGTCGGTGTGGTGTCGGCGCCGGCACTGGGCCGCCGCTGGTGGGCGGCGAAGGGCGCGGGCGCCTACACGGGCCGCAGCCTGTCCTCGGCGACCCGGATGCGGGTGTCGAAGGTCGCGGACCTCTCGGACGCGTCGTTCGCGTACTCCTCGCTGAGCGGCTGGGAGGAGCGGGGTCGGCTGGACGGGTTCCTGGACCTGACCCGCGAGGTCTGGCGCACGCGCGCGTACGGCGACTTCTGGCCGTACATGATGGTCGCCGAGGGTTCGGTGGACATCTGCGCGGAGCCCGAGCTGTCGCTGTGGGACATGGCGGCGAACGCGATCATCGTGCAGGAGGCCGGCGGCACCTTCACCGGTCTGGACGGAACCCCGGGGCCGCACAGCGGCAACGCGGCGGCGTCGAACGGGCTGCTGCACGAGGAACTGCTGGGCTACCTCAACCAGCGCTACTGACTCGCGTGCCCCTGCCGGCCGAGGGTCTCCACGGGGGTCGCGCCGGGGCGGGTCCACTGCGGCACGGGCCGGCTGGTCGGGCCCCACGTGGCGACGCCGTCGGCGTCCGAGCGCCAGTACCAGCAGGCCTGGCGGCCCTCGGACGGGTACCCCTCGCGGACATCGCCGATCACGGGCCATCCCTCGGGGTTGTCCTCCCACGCCTCGCCGCGGCCGTAGGGCGTCATGTCGAGCAGGCCGAGCGACCCGTTGACCGGCTCGTTGCCACGGCCCGTCGTGGAGTAGGTGAGGAACACGCGGTCGCCGTCGCGCAGGAAACAGACGATGTGCCCCATTTCTCCACCGACCGGCGCCTCCACGTCCCGCACCGAGTACCAGGGCTGGGTGTACCCCATGAACTCGACGTAGCGGGCCACCTCGTCCCACGGGCCCGAGGTCAGGACGGCGAACGAGACGCCGCGGGCGTTGAGGTAGACGGCGTCCTTCACATGCCAGGCCGTGGTGGTGCAGCCCTCGCACTGTCCCTGGTGCGGCGCGCCGTCGTACCACATGTGCTTGTAGACCACGAGCTCGTCGCGGCCCTGGAACAGGTCGAGGAACGGGACCGGCCCGTCGGCTCCGGTGACCTCGACCGCGCCGTCGAGCTCGACCATCGGCAGCCGCCGCCGGGCCGCGGCGATCGCGTCGCCCTCACGGGTGTGCGCCTTCTCCCGGACCAGCAACTCCTCGCGCGCCGCCTGCCAGGTGGCCAGGTCGACGACCGGCGGCTTGCCGGGGAGGTTGCTGCTCGCGTTGCCTGGCGTGGTCGTCATGGTGTCCTCCGTGGTGTCTCGTGCCGGGCAGCGTCGTACGACGTCCCACGACGCCCACCGGAAGAGACTCGCGACCCGGCCGGAACTCATCGCGGCAGGGCGCGCGACCGCCGGTCCGGCGCACCTCCCGGGGCGCGGGTTCCCGGATGATCCTTCGGGTGCCGGGTCCCTTCGGCGGCCTTCAGCCGAGCTGCTCGGCCAGTCCGACGATGATGCCCTCGGGGCCGCGGACGTAGCAGAGCCGATAGCTGTCCTCGTACTGCACCAGCTCGCCGACGAGTTCGGCGCCGTGGGTGCGCAGGCGGGCAACGACGTCCTCGATGTCGTCGACGGCGAACATGATGCGGCGAATGCCCAGCGTGTTCGCCGGCGCGTCCTTCGGCTCGGCGCTGATCGCCTTCGGCGTGTGGAACATCGCCAGCTCGATTCGGCCGTGGCCGTCCGGGGTCCGCAGCATTGCGATGTCCTGTCGGACGTCGTCGAGCCCGATGACACGCTCCACCCAACGTCCCTCGACCGGCGCCCTGCCCTCCAGCTCCATGCCAAGTTCGACGAAGAACGAAACAACAGCGTCAAGGTCGTCGACAACGATGAGGACGTTGTCCATCCGCTGGATCGTCATGCCGGGTCCTTAAGAATGTTGGCGGTCCGGGAGGACCGGGTGTGGCTGATGCGAGGTTGCCGCTGATGGCTCAAGGAGAATGGCCGCCCGGTCCTCCGGGA
>NZ_JBWKDT010000012.1:136894-211260 GCF_056435785.1 Streptomyces sp. NPDC043870 | reverse complement strand
CTACATCCAACTCCTCAGGTGTCACCCCCGGTCAACGACACAGCCCCCTCAACCGGACACGCCACCGGCGAGTGAACCTGACCAAGCCCTACTAGGACTGGGCAGTCGGTAGTCGTACCGCTCGAAAGCGAACAACGCTCACCTTCGCGCGCAGGTTCGGGCGTCGGCGGGGGGCCGGACGGGAGGATGGGCACCGGCTCTGGGGCGGTGGGCCGTCGGGTGCCAGTTCCCCAGGGCGTCGCGGTGGAGGAGGAGGACCTCGGTCCAGGTCTCGTCGAGCGGCGTGTACTCGCGCGCTTCCCGCTCCGGGAGGGAAGCTGCCAGCCGTGCCGCAAGCCGCCGGGCGTCGTGCTCGTCCTTGGCGTCCCGGACGACGTAGAAGTGCCTGACGGTCCGATCCGTACCGGTGCAGAGGCGGAACCCCACCATCCACAGATGATCGATGAACAAGAGACCGCTCCCTTCGGCGACTGATGGTCGTCCTTCGCTCCTGGGGCCCGTGGCGCAAACGCTAGTGACTGACCGAAATGCGGCATAGGGGCTGGATCGACAAACAGCAACGGATTCCCGCCACGCGTCTGACGTGGGAAAATATCGCCCTTGGTGTTTTGCCCGGAGTGTAGGCATTGGCCGGATTGCGTCTATCGTTGATGCCATGCACACCGTGGCAGTTCTCGCGTTGGACCGGGTGCTGGCGTTCGACCTTGCGGTGCCGGTCGAGGTTTTCGGATGCGTCCGGCTGCCGGATGGCCGGCGGCCGTACCAGGTGCGGGTCTGCGGGGTGACTCCGGACGTGGACAGCGGCACGTACGTGGTGCGGGCACCCTGGGGGCTGGAGGCGCTGGCCGACGCGGACACGATCGTCGTGCCCGGCCGCGCCGATTTCAGCTGCCCGCCTGCTGAGGAGGCCCTGGAGGCGTTGCGGGCAGCGGCGGCGCGGGGGACCCGGATCGCCTCGATCTGCTCGGGGGCGTTCACCCTGGCCCAGGCGGGGCTCCTCGACGGTCTCGCCGCGACCACGCACTGGCTGGCCACCGGTCTGCTCGCGGAGCTCCACCCAAAGGTGGAGGTCCGTCCGGACGTGCTGTACGTCGACAACGGCCGGCTGCTGACGTCGGCCGGGGCGTCGGCGGGCCTGGACCTGTGCTTGCACATGATCCGGCAGGACCTGGGCTCTGCCGTGGCGGCCGACGCCGCCCGCCTGATGGTGATGCCGTTGGAGCGGGAAGGCGGTCAGGCCCAGTTCATCGTCCACCAGCAGCCCCCGGTGCCTCAGGGCTCGGTGATCGAACCGGTTCTCACGTGGATCGAGGAACACCTGGGCCAGGACCTTTCCTTGGAGGCCATGGCGGCCCGATCCGGGCTGAGCGAGCGGACGTTCAGCAGGCGGTTCCACGAACAGACCGGCACCACGCCCCTGCAGTGGCTGCTGCGCGCACGGGTCCGCCGGGCCCAGTACCTGCTGGAGACCACCGACGACCCGGTCGAGCGCGTGGCGGGCCAGGCCGGGTTCGGCTCGCCCACCGCGTTCCGCGAGCGCTTCAAGCGAGTGACCGGAACCACGCCGCACGGCTACCGCGCCGCGTTCCGCGGTCAGCGCACGAGGATGTAGACATGCCGCGGCCGGTACGGACCGGGTGAACTCGCCTCCCAGGACGGGTCCGTAGCATGAGGCGATGCAGCGACCCCGGCTGATCGCCACCGACCTGGACGGCACGCTCCTGCGCAGGGACGGCACCGTGTCGGAACGCACGCTCAGTGCGCTGCGGACCGCCGTCGACGCGGGCACGGAGCTCGTCTTCGTCACGGCGCGACCGCCCAGGTACGTCGACGCGCTCGCCGCCGCGACCGGGCTTGCCGGGACGGCGGTGTGCAGCAATGGCGCGCAGGTGTACGACGTCGCCACACGCGCCGTCATCCGGTCCCGGACCCTGTCGCCGGCCACCGCCCGCAGGGTGGCGGCAGCGCTGTCGGATGCCGCCCCGGGACTGGGCTTCGCCGTGGAGACGGGCCATCAGGTCCTGTACGAGCCGGCGTACGGTCTGCGGTTCTTCGAGGAGATCGCTGCCGAGTCGCCCGTTGCGTCCCTGGCGGAGCTGTGGCTGCTGGACGTACCGATCGTGAAACTGCTCGCCCACTCCCACCGGTTCGACGCGGACATGCTGGTCGCCATGGCGGAGGCTTCCGCGGGCGGCGCGGCGCAGTTCACCCATTCCGGCGGTCGCGGTCTGCTGGAGATCAGTGCGCCCGGTGTGACCAAGGCCGCCACGCTCTCGGCGCTGTGCGCCGAGTGGGGCATCGTCGCCGACGACGTCATCGCCTTCGGCGACATGCCCAACGACCTGACCATCCTGCACTGGGCAGGCACCGGCTACGCCATGGGCAACGCACACCCGGCCGTGCTCGCCGCAGTGGCGCGGCGCACGGTGTCCAACGAGGAGGACGGCGTGGCCCGCGTCCTCGAGCGGCTCTTCGACCGGGGCTGACCCAGGGCTGATCCGTGTCTCATCTGCGCGTAGCCTTCCGGCCCTTTGGTCCTCCGGGTGACCGCTGATCAGGCCGGCCGGTCGCCTCTCTTCGTCCTCGGCCGTCAGCCAGGCGTGAAGTCGTACTGCAGGCAGCTCAGTCGCGGGGGAAGTCGGCGGTGGCGATGGTGAGACCCAGAGGGGTGTTGGTGAGGTCGACCTCGGCACCGAAGGCAACGGTCGTCTCGATGACGTAGTCGCCGTCCTTGGGTTGGGTGTAGACGTGGCACTTGCCGAGGTAGGGGTCGGCGATGAGGTAGACCGGGACCTCGGCAATGGCGTAGGCGGTCTTCTTGGGGCCGTAGTCGTTCGCGCCAGTGCCCTTGGAGATCACCTCGGCAATGAACTCGACGTCCTGGTAACTCCAGCGGCCCTTGTCATCGGTCTCCGCTCCTTCGCGAAGCTTCGCCACATCCGGGCAGAGCCCATTCAGATACCCGGGGAAGTCGATGCGCACATCTGACGTGAGGTTCACGTCCATGCCGTACCTGTCTTCCAGAGCTCGGACAATCCGGCGGATGATTCCCCAGTGCGCATTTCGCTGCGGCGACATGTGGATGATCCCCTCGACGATCTCGACCCTGTATCCCTCGGGGACGGGCATCCGCTCAAGCGCTTCGAACATCTCGTCCAAGATGCGCTCGTTGTCGCTGTCGGCCATGGCCATCTCGATCCTGTCGGTCTCTACGACGGTCATCGTGGCGCTCCTCCCCCGCTGCCGCGTGGTCGCCTGCAGCCGCGCAGTACAACGATACGTACGGCGGTGGCGACACGCCCGTGACGAGCGCCGCGTCCATCGGCGGCCTCAGGTCACCGTCCGCCTACTCCTCCGCCAGGGCTTCCGCCAGGACCTCCGCCAAGTGCCGCCCCCGCCGCCCCGCCAACTGCTCCAGCTGCGCCCGGCACGAGAAGCCGTCCGCCAGGAGCACGGCATCGTCACCGGCCGCCCGCACGGCCGGCAGCAGCTGGTCCTCGGCGCAGGCCACGGACACCTCGTAGTGGCCGCGCTCGAAGCCGAAGTTGCCCGCCAGGCCGCAGCAGCCGCCGCTCAGAGCACCGGCGAGGCCCGCGCGTTCGCGCAGCCGGCGCTCCGCCGCGTCGCCCAGGACCGCATGCTGGTGGCAGTGGGTCTGGCCGACGGCAGGACGGTCGATACGGGGCGGGCTCCAGTCCGGGGCGCACTGCTCCAGCGCCTGGGCGAAGGTGCGTACCGACGCCGACAGGCGCGTCGCGCGCGGGTCGTCGCCGAGGAGCTCCGGGAGGTCCGTCTTCAGCGCCGCCGCGCAGCTCGGTTCGAGGACGACCACGGGTACGTCCATGTCCAGCAGCGGCTCGACCGTGTCCAGAGCCCTGCGCATGACCGCACGTGCGCGGTCGAGCTGGCCGGTGGAGACGTAGGTCAGGCCGCAGCAGACCCGTCGCTGTGGCAGCACGATGCCCATACCGGCCGCCTCCATCACCGCGACAGCTGCCTTCCCGGCATCGGGCGAAAGGTGATCGGTGAAGGTGTCCGGCCAGAGCACGGCAGTACGGCTCTTCGCCCAGATCCGCGTGCGGTCGCCCAGGTGTCCGCGTACCCAGCGCCGGAACGTCACCGGCGCGAGCGCCGGGATGTCGCGTTCCGGGGCGATGCCCGCCAGGCGTTTCGCGAGCGAAGCCAGCGGGCGGACGCGCGCCGCCGCGTTCACCACCCCGGCGAAGGGCGCGGCCAGACGCAGCCACTGCGGCAGCCGCCCCATCGCATAGTGCGACGCCGGCCGCACCCGTCCCGCGTAGTGGTGGTGCAGGAACTCCGCCTTGTACGTGGCCATGTCGACACCCACCGGGCAGTCGCTGCGGCACCCCTTGCACGACAGACACAGGTCGAGCGCGTCCCGTACCTCCTCGGAGCGCCAGCCGTCCGTCACCACCTCCCCCGCGAGCATCTCGTGCAGCAGCCTGGCGCGCCCGCGCGTGGAGTGCTGTTCCTCGCCGGTCGCGCGGTACGAAGGGCACATCACACCTGGACCGGAACTGGGCCCGTCCACACGGCACTTGGCGACTCCGACGCACCGCCGCACCACGCCGGCGAAGTCCCCGCCGTCGTGCGGGTAGCCGAACTCCACATCGACCCGCGTACCCGGCAGCACCTTGAAGCGGAGGTTCTCGTCCAGGCGCGCCGGCCGCGCCAGAACGCCCGGATTCAGCCCGCCCGCCGGGTCCCAGACGTCCTTGAACCGGCCGAAGAGGCCGACCAGTTCGTCCCCGTACATCTTCGGCAGCAGCTCCGCCCGCGCCTGACCGTCCCCGTGCTCGCCCGACAGGGAGCCGCCGTGCGCCACGACCAGTCCGGCCACGTCCTCCGAGAAGGAACGGAAGCGCCGCACCCCCTCCTCGCTCAGCAGATCGAAGTCGATACGGACATGGATGCAGCCGTCCCCGAAGTGCCCGTACGGCGTCCCGCGCAGCCCGTGCTGCGCCAGCAGCGCCCGGAAGTCCCGCAGGTACGCGCCGAGGCGCGCCGGAGGCACGGCGCAGTCCTCCCAGCCCGGCCAGGCCTCGCTGCCGTCCGGCATCCGGGTCGCGGTGCCGGCGGCGTCCTCCCGGATCCGCCACAGCGCGCGCTGCGCGGCCGGGTCGGTGACGACAGCTCCGTCCAGCGCATCCGCGCCCCGCACGATCTCCTCCGCGCGCGCCCGCGCCTCGCCGCCCGTCGCCCCGCCCGTCTCGACGAACAGCCAGGCGCCGCCGCGCGGCAGCCCGACCGCGTCCGGCACCAGGTCCCGCGCCATCCCCTCCACGGTCAGCGGCCGGTACGGCAGCAGACCGGCGGCGGCCTCGGCGGCGGCGCTCTCGTCGGCGTACCCGAGCAGGGCGAGGGCACGCGCGGGCGGTGAGTCCACGAGCCGTACGGTCGCCTCGGTGAGCACGCCGAGCGTGCCCTCGCTGCCGCAGAAGGCACGCGCGAGGTCGGTGCCGTTCTCGGGCAGCAGCGCGTCGAGCGCGTAACCGGAGATACGGCGCGGCAGTCCACCCGGGAAGCCGGTGCGCAGCAGCGCCAGGTTGCCGGAGACCAGCTCCCTCAGCCCGGCCGGGACGGCGGCCGGCCCCTGGCCGAACCCCTGGCCGAGGCGCATCTCGTCGCCCCCGTACGTCACCACGGACAGTTCGGCCACATTGTCCGCGGTCGTCCCCCACGCCACCGAGTGCGACCCGCACGCGTTGTTGCCGATCATCCCGCCGAGGGTGCAGCGGCTGTGCGTCGAGGGATCCGGCCCGAACGTCAGTCCGTACGCCCCCGCCGCCTCCCGCAGCCGGTCCAGCACCGCGCCCGGCTGTACGACGGCCGTGCGTGCCGCCGGGTCCACGGAGACCACGGACCGCATATGGCGGGTGAAGTCCAGCACCACGCCGACGCCGGTGGCCTGACCGGCGATCGACGTCCCGGCGCCCCTCGGCACCACCGGCACCCCGTGGCTCCGGCAGACGGCGAGCGCCGCCGCCACGTCCGCCGCGTCGCGCGGGGCGACGACCCCGTCCGGGACCCGGCGGTAGTTGGACGCGTCCATCGTCATCAGCGCGCGGGCGCCGGCACTGAAGTCCACATCGCCGCGGACGCCCGCCCGGAGGGCCCGTTCGAGCTCCTTACGGTCAGCCATGCGCTCAGCCATACGGTCAGCCATGCGCTCAGCGTGCCCCAGACGGCGCGTACGCACCCGCCCGATCGGGCGACACCGAGGACTCGTCCCAACCAGTGATCGCTTGTCTCATTCGCCGGACAATGCCCCCGGTGACCTGGCGGAACCGACTAGGCTCCGGCTCGTGGCCGATATCCAGATTCCCGCTGACATCAAGCCCGGCGACGGCCGTTTCGGCGCCGGACCCTCCAAGGTGCGTACGGAGGCGCTGGACGCCCTGGCCGCCACCGGTACGTCCCTGCTCGGTACGTCCCACCGCCAGGCCCCGGTCAAGAACCTGGTCGGCGAAGTGCGCGAGGGCGTAAGTGACCTGTTCTCGCTGCCCGAGGGCTACGAGGTGATCCTGGGCAACGGTGGCTCCACCGCGTTCTGGGACATCGCGACGCACGGGCTCATCGACAACAAGTCGCAGCACCTGTCCTTCGGCGAGTTCTCGTCGAAGTTCGCGAAGGCGGCGAAGCTGGCCCCGTGGCTGGCCGAGCCGAGCGTGATCTCCTCCGACCCCGGTACCCACCCGGAGCCGCAGGCCGAGGCCGGTGTCGACGTCTACGCCTTCACCCACAACGAGACCTCGACCGGTGTCGCGGCGCCCATCAAGCGCGTCGAGGGCGCCGACGAGGGCGCGCTCGTGCTCGTCGACGCGACGTCCGGCGCGGGCGGTCTGCCCGTGGACATCGCCGAGACGGACGTGTACTACTTCGCGCCGCAGAAGTCCTTCGCCTCGGACGGCGGCCTGTGGATCGGCGTGTTCTCGCCCGCCGCACTGGAGCGTGCTGCCCGGATCCACGCGTCCGGCCGCCACGTACCGGAGTTCTTCAGCCTCCCGACGGCGATCGACAACTCGCGCAAGAACCAGACGTACAACACCCCGGCGCTGTCGACCCTCTTCCTCCTCAACGAGCAGCTGAAGTGGCTGAACGGGCAGGGCGGCCTGGACTGGTCGGTGCGCCGCACCGCCACCTCCGCGCGGAACCTGTACGGCTGGGCCGAGGAGTCGAAGTACGCGACGCCGTTCGTCGCCGACCCGGCCAAGCGCTCGCAGGTCATCGGCACGATCGACTTCTCGGACGACATCGACGCGGCGGCGGTCGCGAAGGTGCTGCGCGCGAACGGGATCGTGGACACCGAGCCGTACCGCAAGCTGGGCCGCAACCAGCTGCGGATCGCGATGTTCCCGGCGATCGACCCGGCGGATGTGCAGGCGCTGACGGCCTGCGTCGACTACGTCATCGAGAAGCTGTAGTCACCATCGGCAGGTGAGTCACCAGCAGTACGTGGAGGGCCCGGCGGCATTCGGCCGCCGGGCCTTCGTCATGCCCGGCCGGTGCGCCGTGCGCACGCCGTGCCGGTTGCGTGGAGGTGGCGTGCAGCTGCCGTGTACGTACGGCCGATAACCGCCCTATCCGACGGGGAAGTTGGTCCCTACGATCCAAGCGATCCGATGCGTTTGATGCGTTTGACATGTCCACGTCTCAACTGATTTATCGAGCCGATCGCACCGATCGAACTCGTCGGGGCGGGACATGGGATCGGCTGGACCCCCCACGGTTCGCCTGCACGCAAGGCCACCGACCACCACCATCGATCGGAGCTCGCTGCATGCCCAGAGCCTTACGCGCGAGTGCCGCCCTCACGGCGGTCCTCGCCTCCACGCTCGTCGCCGGCAACGCCGGCAGCGCGAACGCGGCCATCACCGCCCCGCCCGACAAGATCGTCATCGAGATCGCCACGGTGAACGGATCGGGCTGTCCGGCAGGGACGGCCGCCGTCGCCGTGTCCCCGGACAACACCGCCTTCACGGTCACCTACAGCGACTACCTCGCCCAGACCGGCGGGGGCTCGGCACCCACCGACTTCCGCAAGAACTGCCAGCTCAACCTGATCGTCCATGTCCCGCAGGGCTTCACGTACGCCGTCGCCAGCGTGGACTACCGCGGCTACGCCAGCCTGGAGCGCGGCGCCACCGCCATCCAGAAGGCGTCGTACTACTTCCAGGGGTCGCCCGACACGGCCGCCAGGAACCACCCCTTCAGCGGGCCGTACGACAACAACTGGCAGGCCACCGACTCGACCGAGTGGGGCCAGCTGGTCTGGGCGCCCTGCGGGGTGAAGCGGAACTTCAACATCAACACCGAACTGCGCGTCAAGGCGGGCACGTCCGACGTGTCGAAGACCAGCTTCATCGCCATGGACTCGACCGACGGTGAGATCAACACCGTCTACCGCCTGGCCTGGAAGGAATGCCCGGCGTAACAAGGGACCGGCGCAACGCGGACCGGGTGGGCCCGCCCCCCTCGCGGGCCCACCCCCTCCGGAAGCCTCAACCGATCAGCGGCTCACCGACTCACCGACTCAGCCGCTGGAACCTCCGCACGGCGAGCGGAAGGCTGCACCCCCCGGGGGATAACCCCCGGACCCCCAGCCCGGCCTCGTATCTCACCGACTCAGCCGCTGGAACCTCCGCACGGCGAGCGGGAGGAAGACCGCGGTGATGACGGCCGGCCACACCACCGCCATCAGCACCGCATACTGTTCGACCCAACTGCCGCCCCCGGCACCCGGGTTGCCGAACAGTTCACGGGTGGCCGCCACCGTCGAGGAGACCGGGTTCCAGGCAGCCACCGGGGCCAGCCAGCCCGGCATCAGCGACGGCGCAACGTACACGCTGGAGATCATGGTGAGCGGGAAGACCACGGCGTAGAGACTGCCCGCGGCCTCCGGGTTCGGCACGACGAGACCGCACCACACGCCCACCCAGATCAGACTGAAGCGCAGCAGCAGCAACAGCCCGAAGGCCGCCGCCGTGGCCGCCGGGCCGCCGTCCGAGCGCCAGCCGATGGCGAGGGCGGTCAGCGCGAGGATGGCCAACTCGGCGGCGGCGACGAACAGGTCGGCGACGCCCTGGCCCGAGCAGACCGCGGACGGGGCCATCGGCATCGACCGGAAGCGGTCGGTGACGCCCTTGGCCGAATCGGCCACGACGGCCATCGCGGTGCTCATGAAGCCGAACGCCATGGTCGTGGCGAACATGCCCGGCATCAGGAACTCCTTGTAGTCCCCGTCGCCCGGCACCCGCATCGCGTCCCCGAAGACGAAGCCGTACAGCAGCACGGACACGATCGGAAAGCCGAGCCGCCACAGGATCAGGACCGGTTGGCGGCGGTAGTGGAGCATGGTGCGGCGTACGACGTTCCCGCAGTCCACCACCGCCCAGAAGAGCCGCTGGTGCGGGAGTTCCGCGCGCGGCACGGTGAGATCAACAGCCGTCATCGGGCAGCCACCTCCGTGCGGTGTCCGGTCAGGCGCAGGAACACATCGTCGAGACTCGGCCTGCGCAGCCCGAGGTCCTCGACCTGGATGTCCTCGTCCCGCAGGGTCCGCGCGACCTCCGTCAGCGCGGCCACGCGGTCGCTGACGGGCGCGTGCACGCGGCGCTCGTCCTCGTCCGTCTCGGGCTCGGCGCCGGGGCCGGTGACACGCGCGACCACCTTGGCGACCCGCCGCAGATCTCCCGCATGCGCGGCGACGACCTCGATACGGTCGCCGCCCACCCGGTTCTTCAGTCCGTCCGGGGTGTCGTCGGCGATGGTCCGGCCACGGTCGACGACGGTGATGCGCGAGGCGAGCTTGTCGGCCTCGTCCAGGTACTGGGTCGTCAGCAGTACCGTCGTGCCGCCTGCGACCAGGGCCCTTGTCGCGTCCCAGACCTCGCCGCGGGCGCGCGGGTCGAGCCCGGTCGTCGGTTCGTCGAGGAACAGCACGTCAGGGGCGAGGATCAGCGAGGCGGCCAGGTCGAGCCTGCGCCGCATCCCGCCGCTGTACGCGCTCACGCCCTTGTCCCCGGCGTCCGCGAGGCCGAAGCGCTCCAGCAGCTCCTCGGCCCGCAGCCGGGCGCGCCGGCCGCCGAGCCGGAAGAGCCGGCCGAACAGCTCCAGGTTCTGCCGCCCGGTGAGGCCTTCGTCCACGGCCGCGTACTGCCCGGCGAGGCCGATGCGCCGTCGCACGCCCTGCGGATCGCGCGCCACGTCGAGGCCCGCCACCAGCGCCCGGCCGCCGTCGAACTTCAGCAGCGTGGCGAGGACGCGCACGGCCGTGGTCTTGCCCGCCCCGTTCGGACCGAGCAGTCCGTGCACCGTGCCGCGCCGGACGGTGAGATCGAAGCCGTCGAGGGCGTACGTGTCCCCGTAGCGCTTGCGCAGGTCCTCGACCCGCACCGCATGCCCGCCCTGTTCGTCCATGCCCGTCCGCCTTCCGAAGAACCCAGAAACTGAGTACACCGTACCCGAATGAGAGTACACCGTACTCAGTTTCTGTCGGGCGGCTTAGGGTGGGGGCCATGACGAGCAACAGCCTCGAACTCCTCTGGGGCACCGGCGAGCGGCCCAGCCGCGGCCCCAAGCCGGGCCTCACCCTGGAGCGGATCGTCACCGCCGCCGTCGAGGTCGCGGACGCGGAGGGCCTGGACGCCGTGTCCATGCGCCGCGTCTCCACCGAGCTCGGCGTCGGCACGATGTCGCTGTACCGGTACGTCCCGGGCAAGGCGGAGCTGCTCGATCTGATGCTGGACCACGTCCAGGCCGAATCACTCGCCTCCGAGCCACCGCGGGCCGTCGACTGGCGCGACGCCGTCGGGATCCTGGCCCGCGGCCACCGGGAGCTGTTCCACCGGCATCCATGGCTGCTCAAGGTCAACGAGGCCCGCTCCGCCCTCGGCCCCAGCACGCTGCGCGGCCTGGAGATCTGTCTGGCCGGGCTCAAGGGCATGGGTCTGAGCGACCCCGAGACCATCTCGGTGATCATCACGGTGCAGAGCTTCGTCACGGGCATCGCCCGGACGGAGATCCAGTCGGTCGAGGCCGCCAAGGAGACCGGCGTGAGCCACGAGAACTTCTGGGAGGGCCAGCGCCCCTATCTGGAGCGGGCGATGGCGAGCGGGGAGTTCCCGAACATGGCGGCCCTGTCCGAGGAGGCGTTCTCGACCGGCTTCGACCACTTCGCCTTCGGCCTGGAGCGGCTGCTGGCGGGTTTCGAGGCCCTTGTGGAGCGGCGCGCCAGGGGATGACGCCGGGCCGGGTCGTATCGCGAGACCCTGCCCGGGCGCGCACCGAGAAGACCTCCCGGGTCCTGCTCGACCCGGCGCGGCAGGGCCGGCCGGACGGGCCTCAGCCGCGGCGCCGCCGGGACCGGACCGCCAGTGCCACCACCGCGGCGACGACGAGCGCGCCCGCGGGGACCGCGAGGCCCTTGCCGTCCGCGGCCGTACCACTGCTCCCCGCCCCGCCCGCGGAGGCGCCCGCGCCGCCGGACGCGGACGCGCTCCCCGATCCCTTCGCGTCGTCCTTCTCGAGCTCGCGCCGCACGACCTCGCTCTGCTCGCCCTCCGTGCCGAACATCAGCGCCTTGCCGTCCAGCGTGTACGTCACCGACTCGGCCTGTCCCTGCAGCGGCGCGCTGACATGGTGGTCGGGCCCGAGGCGCCCGTCGCGCCACTCATAGCCCCGCGCGCTGAAGTAGGAGCGCAGCACCAGCTCCTTGCCGTCCGGCGAGAACGCCCCGTCCGTCACCCACGGCACCTCACCGATCCGCCGGAAGACGTTCGTCCCGCCGGTCACCAGCCGGGACGGCCCTTCGTAGAGCCCGCCCCCGTCCTCGTTCTTGCTGGCGATGTAGATCCGCCCGGTCTTCGGGTGGACCATCATCGCCTCGGCGTTCCGCGGCCCGTCCGCGTACCGGACGGTGTACTGGGTGGCGTGGACGGTGATGTCCTTCAGCCGGCGCGGCTCCGGGAAGCGGTAGATCCAGACGTGGTCCCAGCTGCCGTTCGCGTTGTCGCCGATGTCGCCGACGTAGACGTTGCCGTCCGGCCCGACGGAGATGGCCTCCATGTCGCGGGGCTTCCCGACGCCCTGCAGCGTGACCGTGGCGACGGTCTCGCCGGTCCTCGAGTCGACGGCGAAGACGCGTGGGGCGTCCTGGTCGTTGTGCGTCCAGTAGATGCCCGGGTGGGCGCGGCTCGCCGCGAGACCACTGGATTCCGTGATCCGCGGGTCCTTGATCGTGAAACCGTCACCGTCACCGTCACCGTCGTCGGCGGCAGCGGCAGCGGGCACGGCGGAACCAAGGACCACCGCGGCGGCGGCGAGGGCCGCCCAAGTCGTACGCAACGAACGCATGCCCCCAAGTGTCCATCGTCACGTCACCTGCCGCGGTCGCACCCGGCGGGGGTCGGCCATCATTACCCCCATGCGTTTCATGTTCGTCGGTGACTCCATGACCATCGGACGCGCCGGCGACTACACCTGGCGCTACCGGATGTGGCAGCACCTCAACCGCTCCTTCGGCGGCCCGTACAGGATCGTCGGTCCGCGCACCGAGCTGTACGACACGGTCGCCGACGCGCCCGTCTCCGAGGCCTACGCGGACCCGGCCTTCCCCGCCGGCGCCCGCAGGCATCTGGCCGGCTGGGGCGAGGGCTGGCTGCACATGGCCCCGCTGATCCGGGAGACGGTGGCCGCGACGAAGGCGGACGTGCTGCTCGTCTCGCTGGGCCTGATAGACCTCGGCTTCTACACGAACAGCACTCAGACCGCCCTGAACGCCCGCGAGTTCATCACCGCGGCCCGCGCCGCGAACCCGCACGTCCGGGCCGTGCTCCTGCCCGTTATCCCCAACGTGCGGGCGATGTCGGACACCCCCTTCGCGAGCGAGTGCGACCGCTTCAACGAACTCCTCGCCAAGGCCGTCGCGGACCTCGACTCCCCCGCCTCGCCGCTGCTGCTGGCGTCCCCGCCCCAGGCGTACGACGTCCACTCCGACACGTACGACGGCACGCACCCGGGCCCGTCCGGCGAGCACAAACTGGCCGCGGCCTTCGCCGACGCGATGTACCAGGCCTGGGACTTGGGCGCGCCGTACGAGCCGTCCGCGTGACCCCGGTCGCGTGACCGGTCACCCCGCTCGCCGGTAGCTGCTGCCGTCCCTGGTCCGGGCCAGCAGGCCGGCCACGACGAGGTAGCGGCGGAGCGCGGCGGAGTCCTCGTGCACCGTGAGCAGCGCCTCGTTGACCTCGGGCTCGGTGTACTCCCGGTCCGGCTGGAACAGCGTCTGCGCGAGATGTACGAGCAGCTGCTCGCGACGGGCCGGCTTCCGTGGGATCGCCGTCAGCCGCCCGTGGGAGAAGAGGGCGGACACTCCGCGCGACCCGCCGGTTCCGTTGTCTGACATGGCCGGAAGCCTCCTGCACCGGCCGACCGCGCGGCAACGGAATTTCCGGGGCTGCCGGCGGTCGGCGGTCAGGAGGTCACCGGGCCAGGAGGTCACCGGGCCATCGGGTCACCAGGTCGCGCCGGCGACCTGCCGCGTCGTGGCGTTCAGACGGTTGAAGAGGTTCGTCGTACCGATCATCAGGATGATGGCCGCGAGCTGCTGCTCGTCGTAGTGGTCGGCGGCGTCGTCCCACACCGCGTCCGGCACCGGGTCGGACCGGTCGCTGAGCCGGGTCGCCGCCTCGGCGAGCGCGAGCGCGGCGCGCTCGGCGTCCGAGAAGTACGGCGCCTCCCGCCACGCCGCCACCGACGCCAGCTGCTCCTCGGTCAGGCCCGCCTTCCGCGCGCTGTGCACACCGCCCACGACGCAGTAGCTGCAGCCGTTGATCTGGCTGGCCCGCAGGTGGACCAACTCCATGGTCGTCTCCGGCACACCGCCCTTCCTCGTGGCCTTCAGCAGATCGAGGATGGCCGGCATGGCCTCGGGGATCACGGTGGCGGGGTTGTTCATCCGAGCCTGCATGGTTTCTGTCCTCCGGGGTTGTCGTCAGTCACTGCTCTGACGGATCGCGCGGAAGGAATGTGACCGGGTGGCGGCACGAATTTTCGGCGCCTCCCCGCGCAGATGCGAACCGTGCGAGGTGAGGTGACCCTGGAGGGGCGGGGGTACACGGCAAGGAGGGCCAGCCCATGTCCGTGATGGACAAGCTCAGGCACATGCTGAAGGGACACGAGGACCAGGCCTCCAAAGGCGTCGACAAAGCCGGAGACACGGTCGACGAGAAAACCCAGGGCAAGTACAGCAGCCAGGTCGACACCGCCCAGGACAAGCTCAAGGAGCAGTTCGGTGGTGACCAAGGCGGCCAGGACCGGCCGCCGCAGCCCTGACGGAACGGAAGGGAACCATGACCCGGAACACCCAGCTCACCGCCCGCGACATCATGACGAGCGGCGTACAGTGCGTCGGCGCGCACCAGTCGCTGCAGGACGCGGCGAAGATGATGCGCGATCTGAACGTCGGCTGTCTGCCCATCTGCGGCGACAACAACAGGCTCACCGGCCTGATCACCGACCGTGACATCGTCGTCCAGTGTTGTGCCGAAGGCATCGACCCTGCGACGGTCCAGGCCGGCTCCCTCGCCGGGGAGCTCCACTGGATCGACGCGAGCGCCGGCGCCGACGAGGCTCTGTCGACGATGGAGCTGCACCAGATCAAGCGCCTGCCAGTGATCGACGTCAAGCAGGGACACCAGCTCGTCGGCATGATCACGGAGGCCAATCTCGCGAGGAACCTGACGGACGCGCAGATCGCGGAATTCGCAACGCGGGTGTACGCGAACGCGTAGCCCACCGCGTGGCCAACGGCGTGACCGAACGCGTAACCAACCGCGTGACCGAACGCGTAACCATCCCCTGACAGGTCAGGGGCGGCGCTCGCGACCATCCGGGCGCCGCTCCGGGACCACCCCGAAATCCGGTGCGGGCGCGCAGAGTCCGCTTTCCCCATGAGGCGTTTCCCAGCGGAAGGGACTTGATGATGTCCGAAGCCACGCGTCACCGTCAGCTTCGGCGGATGCAGGACGATGCCGCAGGTGTCACGGCCACCATCGGCCGGGCCGCGAGCGCCGCGGGTCGCGCCGCGGCACATGCCGTACGCCACCCGCAGGGCATGGTGGACCGGGTGCGTCACTTGCCCCAGGCGCTGCCGCTGGTCCGGCAGGCTGTCACGCCCATCCTGACCGGGCGGGTGCGCGACTGGCGTGGGGAGTACGCCTACACGCTGGGTGAGCAGGCATTCGTCTACGGGTTCCCGTACATGTACAACGCCCGGCTTCGTCACGAGTGGGTGACCCAGCCGCGCGACCCGGTGACGATGCCGTACGCCCCGGTCAACCATTTCTGGCACGCGCAGCAGCTGTTGGACGCCTCGTACCGCGACGGTGGCTGCCCGAACAACGACACCCTGTACTCGGTCGCGTGGGTGGACCTGCGCGGCGAGCCGATCGTCCTGTCGCACCCGGACATGGGTGACCGCTACTTCACCTTCGAGCTGATGGGCATCACCTCCGACAACTTCGACTACGTCGGCCAGCGCACGACGGGGTCCAAGGCCGGTCATTTCGCGATCGTCGGCCCGGACTGGAGCGGAAAGCTTCCCGACGGTGTGCGCCGCATGGCCGCCGCGCCGAGTCCGTGGATCCTGATCCTGGGCAGGACGTTCGTCGAGGGCCATGACGACGTGCCGGCCACGCAGGCGCTGCAGGCCCAGTACCAGCTCACTCCGCTCAGCTTGTTCGGCAGGCGCGGCGAGGGCGTGGACCGGGCACAGCTCCCGGCGAGCCGCGACGTGCTGAAGCCGGCGGAAGCCGCGGAGGACCCGCTCGGCCCGTGGAAGACGCTCAACGCCATGCTGGCCGAGAACCCGCCACCACCCCATCACGCGATCCTGCTCCAGCAGTTCGCCGAGGTGGGCATCGGGCCCGGTCTCGATGTCGAAGCCCAGCCCGAGCCGGTCAAGAAGAACCTGATCCGGGCCGCGGCCGTCGGCGTACCGATGCTCAAACAGCAGATGCTCAGCGGTGAGTGGGCACACCCGGTGAACGGATGGCGTTACCCGCCGCCGCAGATGGGCCGCTTCGGCGACGACTTCCTCAAGCGCGCCGCCGACCAGTCGCTGGCAGGTATCGCCGCCAACGACCCCGACGAGGCGGTCTACCTGCTCAACTACGACGACGCGGACGGGAACAAACTATCCTCCGGCCGGTACGAACTGCGCTTCGCCCCGGGCGCCCTGCCGCCCGTCGACGCCTTCTGGTCCCTGACCGCCTACGGGGACGACATGAACCTGATCCCCAACCCGGCGAACCGCTACTCGGTCGGGGACCGCACCCCCGGGCTCAGCACGGACGCCGACGGAGGTCTCACCATCCGCCTGCAGCCCACGACACCGGAAGAGGGCCGCGAGTCCAATTGGCTGCCCACCCCCGAAAGTGGCGCCTGGTTCGTGATCCTGCGCATGTACCGGCCGCACCGCGAGGTGGTCGACGCGGTTTGGGAATGCCCTCCGCTCACCCGCCTCGACTGAGCGCGTCCGTCAGTGCTGGATGGCGGCCTTGACGACCACGATGATCAGCCCGAGCAGCAGGTTGATCGCGCCGGAGGCCACCACCAGGCGCCAATGGGCGCCCGCACGGACGACCGCGGCGGTGGCCCAGCCGACCTGTTCGCCGACCGCGACGGCGAGTGCCAGCCACGCCGTCCCCTCCAGGTCCAGTCCCAGCACCCAGCCGAGCGCCACGGCGGCGGCCGGGGGGACGGCGGCCTGGAGGATCGGCCACTCCCGGGCGCAGACGCGGCGGATCTCCCGCCGGTTCAGGGGCTGGTCGAGGAGCCTGTCGCCGACGAGGCGGACGTAGACGTGGGTGGCCCAGTACACCAGGCCGGTCACGAGAATGAGCACAGCGAGCTGGAACCGCGGGAACGGGCCGTACGCCCCGGCTCCGGCCACCACCGAGGCGGCGAGGAGCGAGCCGTAGACCGCGCCCGCGATATCGGTGCGCTCCGCGCCGGCCGCCGGCTGCCCGGTGTCCCCAGCCGCGGCCCCAGCCCCACCCCCGTTCCTGTCCCGGTCCCCGGCTCCGTCTCCGTCATCACCCGTGGTGGTTCGGCGTGTCACGAGCCCAGGATCCAGCGGTCTCGCCGGACCGCACGGTCACGGCTGCCTGAAATGCGGCCGTGTCATGGCAATTGCGGCCGGTCGGGTGAGGACCGAGCCCCTGGCTCAGGGCGCGGCGCGCACGAGGCGGTTCGCGAACGTCGACATCGTGTACGTGCCGATGCCGAGGACGACCTCCAGGGCGTTGCGCTCGGTGTAGCCGTACGAGAGGAAGCGCTTCAGTTCCTCGTCATCGACGCCACCCGCAGTGGCGAGGACGTCGAGAGTGAACTGCCGTACCGCTTCAAGAGGTTCGTCCACAAGCGGGCGCTGGGCGTGCAGAGCCTCGATCAGCGCCTCGTCCGCGCGCAGGGCGCGCAGCTTGGCCGTGTGCATCTCGACGCACACATGGCAGTCGTTGCGGACGGCGACGGTCATGATGACGACCTCGCGCGCCACGGGCTCCAGGGTGCTGCTTTCGAAGACGGCACTGAGCTGGAGGAAGCCGCCCAGCAGCTGTGGCGACTCGGCGAGGCGGGCGACGGCGTCCGGGAGACGGCCGAGGTTCCGCACGACCGCCTCCATGGCCTTGCGGGACGCGGGCGGAGCGGTTTCCAGGGTGTGGTCGGTGAACACGTACGCCTCCTAAGATGGACAACGTGGTTGACGAAAATAAAGTAAACCAGGTTGTCGATGCGCGCAAGGGATACGAGCTGCCGCTGCTCCTCTTCGCGGGCTTCCGCACGCTCATCGACCGCCTCCATGCCGAACTGGCCCGCCAGGGCCACCCGGACCTACGGCCCGCGCACGGCTTCGCCATGCAGGCGATCGGGGCCGGCGGCGCGACGGCGAGCGAGATCGGGCGGCGGCTCGGCGTCTCGAAGCAGGCTGCCGGGAAGACCGTGGACCGGCTCGTCGTCCTGGGTTACGCGGAGCGCGCGGACGACCCCGCCGACGCACGGCGCAAGATCGTCCGTCTCACGCCGCACGGACTGGACGCCCTCGCCCGCTCGGCGGCGGTCTTCGACGAGCTGCGCGCGGACTGGTCAAGGACCCTGGGCGAGCCGGAGCTTCGCGCACTGGAGGACGGCTTGCGCTCGGTCGTACCGGCCGACGCGTTCCGCCTCGACGCGGCCGGCTGGTTCGGGGGCGCCTGACAGTGAACAATGCGCCCCCAGGCGCGGGCGCACTCCGGCGCGGGGCGTGAGCGTGCAGCCGCGCCGCACACTGCGGCGCGCCGGACGCACCTTTCCCACCTCTCGATCACAATGCGTTACTTCTGTTCACAAAGAGTGATATCGCCTGGTCGATGGGCCATTCCCGGCCTCTCGACACCACGCGGATCACCACACGAATGGGAGAAACAGCAGATGTCAACGGAGACACGACCCGCCCGCACGGCGGGCAGCGCTCAGTCGCAGCACCAGGAGCAGCTCAGCCTCAGCACGGCGGCGGCCCGCAACCTTGCGACGACCACCAAGTCCGAACCCCAGATGCAGGGCATCAGCTCGCGATGGCTGCTGCGCAAGCTGCCGTGGATCCATGTACCCGGGGGCACCTACCGGGTGAACCGCCGGCTGTCGTACACGGTCGGCGACGGCCGGGTGTCCTTCGTCAAGAACGGCTCCAAGGTCCAGGTCATCCCCGCGGAGCTGGCCGAACTGCCCCCGCTGCAGGGGTTCGACGACACCTCGGCGCTGGGCGCGCTGGCCGACAAGTTCGTCCAGAAGGAATACGAGCCGGGCCAGGTCATCGTGGGATCGGGCAAGAAGGCCGACCACGTCTATCTGATCGCGCACGGCAAGGTGGAGAAGGTCGGCCAAGGCCCGTACGGGGACGAGGCCGTCCTGGGACGGCTCGGGGACGGCGACTCCTTCGGCTGCGATGTGCTCACGGGGACCGACGGCAAGTGGGACTTCACCGCCCGCGCCACCACCGCCGTCACGATCCTCGCGCTGCCGCGCACCGCGTACAGGACGGTGGTGGGCCAGCACGAGAGGCTGCGGGACCACATTCAGGCGCACAGCTCGAACGGCCACAAGAAGGTGAACAGGGCGGGCGAGGCCGCGATCGACCTCAGTGCCGGCCACTTCGGCGAGAGGACCCTGCCCGGCGCCTTCGCCGACTACGAACTCACGCCCCGTGAGTACGAGTTGAGCGTGGCGCAGACCGTGCTGAAGGTGCACAGCCGGGTCGCCGATCTCTACAACAAGCCGATGAACCAGACCCAGCAGCAGCTGCGCCTCACCATCCAGGAACTGCGGGAGCGCCAGGAGCACGAGCTGGTCAACAACCCCGAGTTCGGCCTGCTCAACAACGCCGACTTCGACCAGCGCATCCAGACCCAGTCGGGACCGCCCACCCCGGACGACCTCGACGACCTGCTGAGCATGCGCCGCGGCACCCAGTACCTGTTCGCGCACCCGCGTGCCATCGCGGCCTTCGGCAAGGAGTGCAACAAGCGGGGCATCAACCTCACCAGCGTCGACGTCGACGGCCACCACATCCCCGCCTGGCGGGGCGTGCCGATCCTCCCGTGCGGCAAGATCCCGGTCACCCGGCACCAGAGCTCGTCGATCATCGCCATGCGTACCGGCGAGGACAACGAGGGTGTCATCGGGCTGTACCAGACAGGGCTCCCGGACGAGGTCGAGCCGGGCCTCAACGCGCGCTTCATGGGCATCGACGAGAAGGCGATCATCTCGTACCTCGTCAGCACCTACTACTCCGCGGCCGTTCTCGTGCCGGACGCGATCGGGATCCTCGAGAACGTCGAGGTACGCCCGCGTGCCTGAGTGCCCGGATCCACTGGTGAAGGAGGGCTGAAGCGGTGTCACTGCTGTCCCGTATGACCGCCTCCGCGGCCGCGCACGAGGTGGCGGACCTGGTGGGTGCCCTGCTGTCCGATCCGGCGCGCCCGGGGCGGCCGGACCTGCCGGCAACGGAGCCGGGCCCCGGATCGGTACCGGGTGCCGGATCGGCTTCCGTCGTACGGCGGATCCCCGGCGGGCCCACCGGGCCCGGCACCTCGGCGGCCAGGGTCCTGATCCCCCCGCCGTCCGTGCCCGTGCAGGTCACCGAACCGCGCCTGCCCCGGCCTCCTGCCCCGTACCCCGTGCTCGGCGGTCCCACCGGTCTCGGCACCTCGGCCGCCCGTATCGCGCACGGCGAGCCGGCGTCGGTTCCGGGACCCGCTCCCGGATCGGCTCCGGCTCCGAGCCGCAGACCGGACCAGGCGCGTCCGGCGCTGTACTGCCCGCCCGCCGTACGCGACGACCCCGCCCTCGGCGAGGTGGTCAACGAGCGGCTCGTCGCATGGGCCGAGGAGGTCGGGATCTACCCCGGCCATCTCGACAAGGTCCGTTCGGCCGGCTTCGGGCGCCTCATGATGCTCGCCCACCCCGAATCGGACGACCCCGACCGCCTGCTGGCGGCGGCGAAGTGCGGGCTGTCCGAGTGGGCCGTCGACGACCACATCGTCGACGGCGAGGTGGAGGAGCCGCGTCACGACCTGATCGGCCGACGGCTGGCGATCTGCCACTCGGTGATCGACCAGGCGCAGCTCCCACTGCGCTACGCACCCCAGCTGGAGGAGATCGTCCGGAAGGACCCGGTCGCGATGGCCCTCCGCTCCGGGCTGGACAACCTCGCCCGGTACGCCACGACGACGCAGGTGCGCCGGCTCCGCCACGAGCTGGCCATCATGTTCGTCGCGTACGGCCAGGAGGGGATGTGGCACACGACCGGCCACCGGCCGCCGGTCTGGGAGTACCTGATGCACCGGCACGAGAACAGCTTCATCCCGTGCATGGTGCTGGTCGACGCGATCGCCGGATACGAGGTTCCGCAGGCCGAGTTCGCCGACCCCCGGGTGCGCCGCGCTTTCAATCTGGCCGGCACCGCCACCGTGCTCATGAACGATCTGTACTCGATGGGCAAGGAAGGTCCCACGGACTTCAGCCTGCCCATGCTCATCGCCGCCGAGGAGAACTGCTCGATGCAGGAAGCGGTCGAGCAGAGCGTGCAGATCCACGACGAGCTGATGCACACGTACGAGGCCGAGGCGTCCGTCCTCGCCGCCGCGGGCTCCCCTCAGCTGCGTCGGTTCCTGGCCGGGACATGGGCCTGGGTGGGCGGCAACCGCGAATGGCACGCGGGCAGCCCTCGCTACAACGAAGCGGCCACGGCCTGAGCCAGGCGTTTTCCCAAGCCCGGATCCTCCACTCCCAACCCCCCACCCATGCAAGGAGTTTCCTCATGACGACGACCGTTCCCACGCAGTCCCCCGTCCTGCGCACCCCTTACCAGAAGTCCGTGGCCGCCTACTGGAACGCCGAGCAGGACCCGGTGAACCTGAAGCTCGGCGACATCGACGGCCTCTACCACCACCACTACGGCATCGGCGACTACGACCCCTCCGTGCTGGCCGGCCCGGAGGACACCCGGGACGAGCGGATCATCGCGGAGCTGCACCGGCTGGAGACCGCACAGGCGGAGCTGCTCCTCGACCACCTGGGCCACATCTCTTCCGGCGACCGCGTCCTCGACGCCGGCTCGGGCCGGGGCGGTACCAGCTTCATGGCCGAGCGGCGGTTCGGCTGCCAGGTCGACGGGGTGTCGATCTCGGAGTCCCAGGTCGGGTTCGCCAACAAGCAGGCCGCGGAACGCGGCGTGACCGACCGCGTGCAGTTCCACTTCCGCAACATGCTGGACACCGGGTTCGCCACCCGCTCGCGCCGGGCCGTGTGGACCAACGAGACGACCATGTACGTGGATCTGTTCGAGCTCTTCGGCGAGTTCTCCCGGCTGCTGGAGTACGGCGGCCGTTACGTCTGCATCACCGGCTGCTCGAACGATGTGAACGGGCTGCGTTCCAAGGCCGTCAGCCGCATCGACGAGCACTACACCTGCAACATCCACCCGCGCAGCGAGTACTTCAAGGCCATGGCCGCCAACAACCTCGTGCCCATCGAGGTCGTCGACCTGACGGCGCGCACCATTCCTTACTGGGAACTGCGCCAGAAGTGCTCGGTCGCGACGGGCATCGAGGACCCGTTCCTCACCGCGTACAAGGAGGGGAGCTTCCACTACCTGATGATCGTCGCCGACCGCATCTGACCGCTTCCGGCAGCGGGTGAGGGGGCGGGACCGGACGGGGGCGGGGACCGGACAGGGGCGGGGACCGGACAGGGGCGGGGACGGGACGGGGACGAGGGGCGGAGGCGCTCCCCGTCCCCCCGGAGTCACGTCCCCGTCCCCGCCGGATCACCAGGCGAAGGCCTCCGGGGACGGCCCAGGACCCGGGAAGATCGTGTCGAGTTCCGTCAGCAGCTCCTGCGACAGTTCGAGGTCGACCGCCCGCAGCGCCGAGGCAAGCTGGTCCGCGGTGCGCGGGCCGACGATCGGTCCCGTGACGCCCGGCCGGGTGAGCAGCCAGGCCAGGGCCACCTCGCCCGGTGCCAGTCCGTGCTTGTCGAGCAGGTCCTCGTACGCCTGGACCTGCTCACGTACGGACGAGTCGGCCAGCGCGTCCGCGGAACGCCCGGCCGTCCGCCGCGCCCCCTCGGCCTCCTTCTTGATCACGCCGCCGAGCAGCCCACCGTGCAGGGGCGACCAGGGGATCACCCCGAGGCCGTACTCCTGTGCCGCCGGGATGACCTCCATCTCGGCCCGCCGCTCGGCCAGGTTGTACAGGCACTGCTCGCTGACCAGCCCGTACGAGCCGAGCCTGCGGGCGGTCTCATTGGTCTGGGCGATCTTCCAGCCGGGGAAGTTGGAGGAGCCCGCGTAGAGGATCTTGCCCTGCTGGATGAGGACGTCGACGGCCTGCCAGATCTCCTCGACCGGGGTGTCCCGGTCGACGTGGTGGAACTGGTAGAGGTCGATGTAGTCGGTCTGCAGCCGCTTGAGGCTGGCCTCCACGGCGCGGCGGATGTTGAGGGCGGACAGCTTGTCGTGGTTGGGCCAGGGCTCCCCCTCCGTGCCCATGTTGGCGTACACCTTGGTGGCGAGGACCACCTTGTCCCGGCGGTCGCCGCCCTGGGCGAACCAGGAGCCGATGATCTCTTCGGTGCGGCCCTTGTTCTCGCCCCAGCCATACACATTGGCCGTGTCGAAGAAGTTCAGACCCGCGCCCAGTGCGGCGTCCATGATGGTGTGGCTGTCGGCCTCACTGGTCTGGGGCCCGAAGTTCATTGTGCCGAGGACGAGTCGGCTGACCTTGAGTCCGGTGCGTCCGAGCTGCGTGTACTTCATGGGGGCCAGCCAACGCCTTCGAGTCCGCTCGAAGCAAGGCCATTCCGGTCATCCGAAGGCTCGGCGTCGCGCCGGCCCCGGACACCGTCCTGAAGGACGAAACCGGCCGGCTTCCGGCCGGTTTCCAGGAGGAGAGGGGGTCAGTTGCCCAGCGCGGCCGCCACCGCGACGACGGCGAACATCAGCACAAGCACACCGGCCATGATCCGGTTACGGGTTTTCGGGTCCACTCTTCGAGCGTAACGGGCAGGTCCGGGCGCCCGGACCGCGGGTCAGCCGGTCGCGCCCAGTGGCCACTCACCCACCTCCTCGTAGCGGGGCCGCGCCCCCGGGACGCCGCCGCCGGGCAGGTTGCTGCGGACCAGGACCAGCCGGGACACGGTCCAGGGCGTGCCCTCGAAGCCGTGCAGCGCGTCGACGTAGGGGTGCAGGTCCGTGTTCTCGCGGGTACGGGCGATCGTCAGATGCGCGTGGTAGGCGCGGTGCTCGTCCATCGCCACCCCCGCCCGCCGCGCCGCCGCGTCCGCGCGCTCGGCGAGCATCCGCATCTCGTCGAGGCCGCCCGCGGCACCGACCCACAGGGCCCGCCGGCCGAAGTGCCCGCCCTCGTGCAGCCGCAGCCGGAACGGCTCGCTGCGGTGGGCGGCACGGCCGAGCCGCTCCTGCAGATCGGGCAGGAGCCGCTCGTCGACCTCTCCCATGAACGCGAGTGTGAAGTGCCACCCGGGCCGCCCGGTCCAGCGCAGTCCGTCCGCACCGGGGAGTGTGTGCAGCTGGTCGACGACCCGCCCGAGTTCCCGCAGGGCCTCCTCGGGCGGCAGCACGGCAGCGAAGAGTCTCATACGGCGAGTCTTGCAGCGTTCGCGTCCCGGCGGGGCCTGTCGCCGGACCCGGTCGCACCGGGGTCAGGATGCGGTCGTGAGCCGCTCGCGCGGGACGAAGCGTACGTGCGGGTGGCCCGGCCGCAGATCCAGCTGGACACGCAGGCCGCCGAGCCGGGCGAGGACCAGACCGATCGCACCGGCCGCGGCCATCGCGACCGCGCCGCCCGTGGCGAACCCGGCGCGCGCGCCGTACATGTCGGTGATCCAGCCGACGATCGGCGCCCCCAGCGGCGTGCCACCGACGAAGACCATCATGTAGAGGCTCATCACGCGGCCCCGCATCACCGGGTCCGTGGCCAGCTGGACCGACGAGTTGGCGGTGACGTTCACCGTCAGGCCGACCATGCCGATCGGGACGAGCAGCAGCGCGAACAACCAGAAGGACGGCGAGAACGCGGCCGCGATCTCCAGCGCACCGAACAGTGCCGCCGCGCCGACCAGCATCCGCAGCCGGGACGAGCCGCGGCGCGCCGCGAGCAGTGCGCCCGCCAGCGAGCCCGCCGCCATCAGCGTGTTGAACAGGCCGTACGTACCGGCCCCGGCGTGGAAGACCTTGTCCGCGAACGCGGTCAGCCAGATCGGGAAGTTGAAGGCGAACGTGCCGATGAAGCCGACGAGCACGATCGGCCAGATCAGCTCGGGCCGCCCGGCGACGTACTTCAGTCCCTCCCGCAGCTGGCCCTTGCCCCGGGGCGCACGCTCCACCTTGTGCAGCTCACCCGTGCGCATGAGCAGCAGGCCGGTCAGCGGCGCGAGGAAGGACAGGCCGTTGAGCAGGAACGCCCAGCCGCTGCCGACGGCGGTGATCAGCACACCGGCGACGGCCGGCCCGACCAGCCGGGCCGACTGGAAGTTCGCGGAATTGAGACTGACGGCGTTCCGCAGCTGCTGCGGGCCGACCATCTCGGAGACGAAGGACTGCCGGGCCGGGTTGTCGACGACCGTGACCATGCCGAGCAGGAACGCGATCAGATAGACGTGCCAGACCTGGACCTGACCGGAGAGCGTGAGGACGGCGAGCGCGAGCCCGCACAGACCGAGCGCGCCCTGGCTGATCAGCAGGATGCGGCGCTTCGGGTAGCGGTCGGCGATGACGCCGCCGTACAGACCGAAGAGCAGCATCGGCAGGAACTGCAGGGCCGTGGTGATGCCGACGGCCGCGGACGAGCCGGTGAGGCTGAGGACCAGCCAGTCCTGGGTGATACGGGCCATCCAGGTGCCCGTGTTGGAGACGATCGCTCCGGTGAAGAACAGGCGGTAGTTACGGACCTTGAGCGAGGAGAACGTCCCGGAAGGTCCGGTACTCCCCGAGGTCGGCGCGGTCGGGGTGTCGTGGTCGGAGTTCGGTGCGGGGGCGGAGTCTGCTCCGGATCCCGTACTCAAAGGGGTTCGCCTCCTTGCGGCCTCGGTTCTACAGATGCGCGAGCTTCTCCAGCACGGGGGCCGCTGCACGCAGCTTGGCCCACTCGTCATCGTCCAGACCTTCGGCGAGGGACGCCAGCCATGCGTTCCGCTTGCGGCGGCTCTCTTCCAGCATGGCCTCGGCCTGCTCGGTCTGGCTGACGACCTTCTGCCGGCGGTCGTCGGGGTGCGGCTCCAGCCGTACCAGTCCCTTGGCTTCCAGCAGCGCCACGATGCGCGTCATCGAAGGCGGCTGGACGTGCTCCTTGCGGGCCAGCTCACCAGGGGTGGCCGAACCGCAGAGGGCCAGGGTGCCGAGCACCGACATCTCGGTCGGGCTCAGCGATTCGTCGACGCGCTGATGCTTCAGGCGCCGGCCCAGCCGCATGACGGCGGAGCGAAGTGAGTTCACGGCGGCGGCGTTGTCACCGTGGGACAGGTCAGGCATGTTCATTAGGATAACTCATTACCCAGTCTAATTACCACTGGGGTTTCGGCCCAGCTCGATGGATCACCCATTTGAGTGAGAAGGATCCAGAAAGTGACGCACTGGCCGGTTCCCGCCCGGGACTCTGGCCGACATGGCATCGACAGTGCTCAGCGTGCGCATAGAGGAAGAGCTGCTGGACCGGCTCCGGCAGCATGCCGCCAAACGCGGAATGAGCGTCCAGGACTACGTGGTCCGGACGCTCATTCGCGACGACTTCGACGAACGCTTCAAGGCGGCCGTCGACGAGACGGGGAAGTTCTACGGGCTGACGTGAGCCGGGAGGCCTCGATCGGGGAGGCCTCGCTCAGGCGAGGCCCAGCGCCGGCATCGCGTAGTAGAAGACGAAGACCGCCGACACGATGTACATCGCGACCGGCACCTCACGGCCGCGTCCGGTCGCCGGCCGCAGCACGCTGAAGGCGATGAAGCCGATACCGATGCCGTTGGTGATCGAGTACGTGAACGGCATCATCACCATCGCCAGGAACGCCGGCACCGCGATGGTGAAGTCGCTCCAGTCGATGTCCTTCACCGATCCGGCCAGGATCAGGAAGCCCACCGCCAGCAGGGCGGGCGTCGCCGCCTGGGACGGCACCATCGTGGCGAGCGGCGTGAGGAACAGCGCCACCGAGAAGAGTCCGCCGGTGACGACGGACGCGAGACCCGTACGGGCACCCTCGCCGACGCCCGCCGTGGACTCCACGAAGCAGGTGTTGGCGGAGGACGAGGTGGCGCCGCCCGCGGCGACCGCGATGCCGTCGACGATCAGCACCTTGTTGATGCCGGGGAAGTTGCCCTCCTTGTCCATCAGCTTCGCCTCGTCGCCGACGCCGAGGATCGTGCCCATCGCGTCGAAGAAGCAGGACAGCAGCACGGTGAAGACGAACAGCGCGCCGGTGAGGAAGCCGACCTTCTCGAAGCCGCCGAACAGGCTGACCTGACCGACCAGACCGAAGTCGGGCGTCGCGACCGGGTTGCCCGGCCACTCCGGGACCGTCAGGCCCCACGCCTGGCCCGGCAGCTTCGCGACCAGCTGGACGACGAGCGCGACGACCGTCATCACGACGATCGAGATCAGGATCGCGCCGGGCACCTTGCGGATGATCAGTGCGAGGGTGAGCAGCGCGCCGATCACGAAGACCAGCACCGGCCAGCCGGACAGATGGCCGGTCAGGCCGAGCTGGAGCGGGACGGTGGTGTGGGCGGCGTCCGGGATGCGGGAGACGAAGCCGGAGTCGACGAGGCCGATCAGCATGATGAAGAGGCCGATGCCGATCGCGATGCCCTTGCGCAGGCCGAGCGGCACGGCGTTCATGACCCGCTCGCGCAGGCCCGTGGCCACCAGCAGCATCACCACGAAACCGGCGAGGACGACCATGCCCATCGCGTCGGGCCAGCTCATCCGGGGGGCGAGCTGGAGCGCGACCACGGTGTTCACCCCGAGTCCGGCGGCCAGCGCGATCGGGACATTGCCGATGACACCCATGAGGAGCGTGGAGAACGCGGCGGTGAGCACGGTGGCGGTGACCAGCTGGCCGCCGTCGAGCTGGTGGCCGTACATGTCCTTCGCGCTGCCGAGGATGATCGGGTTCAGCACGATGATGTAGGCCATCGCGAAGAAGGTGGCGAAGCCGCCGCGGATCTCACGGGGGAGCGTGGAGCCGCGCTCGGAGATCTTGAAGAAGCGGTCGAGCCGACCGAGGGCGCCGGGACCGGAGTCCGGCCGCTGCGGCTGCTGGACGTCCGCAGGAGCGGTGGCCGTGGGGGGCATGCGAGACCTCGTCGGGGGTGGTTCTTGGCCAGTTCCTTGGATGTTCATACGAACGAAACCGGTCGGACACAAACCGCTTCAGTATGAACGTATGAGTGGGAGATCGGTATCTCCGCGCGTAGACGCATGCGGGCAACGGGGGTCGTAGGGGCCGTCGGGGTCGCCGGCGGGCCACCTACACTGACCGCATGGCGAAGTGGACCCCCAAGCACGAGGCACCCGAGCCCCTGGAGGGGCCCGTCGTCGCCACCATCACCGGCGGCACGATCCTGTGGTTCGTCCTCTTCGTGGTCCAGGTCCCCTTCTACAGCTGGTTCGCCGACCGCGAGCTGACGTGGTGGGTGTGGACGTGCCTGGCCGGCGCGGGCCTGGGGCTCATCGGTATCTGGTACGTGCGCAGGCGCGACGCGGCGATAAAGCGCGCAGAGGCGGCGCGCGGCGACGCGCCGCGCGCGGAGTAGCGGGCCGAGCAGCGGCCGGAGCAGCGGGGCGCAGCCCCCGCGCCTTCCCGTAACCGGGGCTCAGCCCCCGGCCCCGTACGGGGACCCCGGATGCTCCACCCTGTTCAACCGGCTCAGGGGGTGAACGCCGCGTGCCCGCCGTACCGTCGGGAGCATGACTCAGCGGTCGGAGAGCAGCAGCGGCGGGCCCGGGCAGCGAGGCGGGGCGGCCATCGACGCGGGCGCGGAACTCGACCCGGTGCACCCCGTGGCGCCGCCCGTGCGGCACCGGCCCGGCGGGCTCAGCGCCGCCGAGGTGGCCGAGCGGATCGCGCGGGGCGAGGTCAACGACGTACCGGTTCGCAGCAGCCGCTCCACCGCCGACATCATCCGCGGCAACGTCTTCACCCGCTTCAACGCGATCATCGGCGTGCTCTGGTTGATCATGTTCATCGTCGCGCCGTTCCAGGACACCCTGTTCGGATTTGTCATCCTCGCCAACACCGGCATCGGCATCATCCAGGAACTCCGCGCCAAGAGGACCCTCGACGGGCTCGCCGTCATCGGCGAGGCGAAACCCGTCGTCCGGCGCGACGGGGCCGCCGGCGAGGTGTCCACGTCCGAGATCGTGCTCGGGGACCTCATCGAGCTCGGGCCGGGTGACAAGGTCGTCGTCGACGGCGAGGTCGCCGAGGCCGACGGTCTCGAGGTCGACGAGTCACTGCTGACCGGTGAGGCCGACCCCGTCCTCAAGAAACGCGGCGACAGGATGATGTCCGGCAGCTTCGTCGTCGCGGGCGGCGGTGCGTTCACCGCCACCAAGGTCGGCCGCGAGGCGTACGCGGCACAGCTCGCCGAGGAGGCCTCCCGCTTCACCCTCGTCCACTCCGAACTGCGCTCCGGGATCTCCACGATCCTCAAGTACGTGACGTGGATGATGGTCCCGACCGCCCTCGGCCTGATCATCAGCCAGCTGGCGGTGAAGGGCGACAACTTCAAGGACTCGGTCGCCCGCACCGTCGGCGGCATCGTGCCGATGATTCCCGAGGGCCTCGTCCTCCTCACCTCCGTCGCCTTCGCGATCGGTGTCATCCGGCTCGGCCGCAAACAGTGCCTCGTCCAGGAACTGCCCGCGATCGAAGGGCTCGCCCGCGTCGACGTCGTCTGCCTCGACAAGACGGGCACGCTCACCGAAGGCGGTATGGACGTCACCGAGCTGCGTACGCTCAACGGCTCCGACGAGGCGTACGTACGCAAGGTCCTCGGCGCGCTCGGCGAGTCCGACCCACGGCCCAACGCGTCGCTGCAGGCGATCATCGAGGCCTGCCCGGACAGCGAGGAGTGGCGCTGCACCGAGTCGCTGCCCTTCTCCTCCGCGCGCAAGTACAGCGGCGCGGCGCTGAGCGAGGGCGACGGGCAGAGCTCCACGTGGCTGCTCGGCGCGCCCGATGTGCTGCTGCCCGCCGAGGACCCCACCCTCGGCGAGATCGACCACCTCAACGAGCAGGGACTGCGCGTGCTGCTCCTCGCCCGTGTCGCCGGCGAGCTCGACTCCCCCGATGTCGTCAGAAGTGCCAGGCCCGCCGCCCTGGTCGTCCTGGAGCAGCGCCTGCGACCCGACGCCGCGGACACGCTGCGCTACTTCGACGAGCAGAGCGTCCACGCCAAGGTCATCTCCGGTGACAACGCGGTGTCGGTGAGCGCGGTCGCGGCGAAGCTCTGCCTGCCCGGCGCCGCGAGCACCGTGGACGCGCGCAGGCTGCCCGCCGAGCGGGAAGCGATGGCCGAGGAGCTCGACGCGAACGCGGTCTTCGGGCGGGTCACCCCGCAGCAGAAGCGGGACATGGTCGGCGCGCTCCAGTCCCGTGGGCACACGGTCGCGATGACCGGCGACGGCGTCAACGATGTCCTCGCGCTCAAGGACGCCGACATCGGCGTCTCCATGGGCTCCGGCTCCGAGGCGACGAAGGCGGTCGCCCAGATCGTCCTCCTCAACAACAGCTTCGCGACGCTGCCGTCGGTGGTCGGCGAGGGCCGCCGGGTCATCGGCAACATCACGCGCGTCGCGACACTGTTCCTGACGAAGACGGTCTACTCGGTCCTGCTCGCCATCCTGGTGGTCTGCTCGCAGGTCGAGTACCCCTTCCTGCCGCGCCACCTCACCCTGCTGTCGACGCTGACCATCGGCGTCCCGGCCTTCTTCCTCGCCCTGGCGCCCAACAAGGAACGCGCCAGACCGCACTTCGTGCGCCGCGTCATGCGGTACGCGATCCCCGGCGGCATCATCGCGGCGGCGGCCACCTTCGTGACGTACGTCCTGGCCCGCGCCCACTACAGCGGCGCCGCCGCGCTGGGGGCCGAGACCAGCGCGGCGACGCTGACCCTCTTCCTGGTCGCCATGTGGGTCCTGGCGATCGTCGCCCGCCCGTACACCTGGTGGCGGGTCGCTCTGGTCGCGTCGATGGGGCTGTGCTTCCTCATCGTGCTGATGGTGCCGTGGCTGCAGGACTTCTTCGCGCTGAGGCTGGTGGGGACGACGATGCCGTGGGCGGCGGTGGGGGTCGCGGTGGTGGCGGGGGTGCTGCTGGAGTTCGCGTGGCGG
This sequence comes from Streptomyces sp. NPDC043870, assembly GCF_056435785.1. Taxonomy (NCBI): domain Bacteria; kingdom Bacillati; phylum Actinomycetota; class Actinomycetes; order Kitasatosporales; family Streptomycetaceae; genus Streptomyces; species Streptomyces sp. NPDC043870. The sequence goes on along the minus strand of NZ_JBWKDT010000012.1, from coordinate 180,295 downwards.
TGGGTGGACCGGCGGTTCCCGGCGTAGGGGTGGGGCGCTGCGCGGGGCCTGTTCCCCTACCCGCCCCTTCCCGAACTGGGACAGGCCCCAGACCCCGGTACGGCCTCCGGCCGTGTCCTCAATCTCCCCCAGAGCTTCGCCTGGAGACCCCAACGGGCTGATTCCGGGGCTGACCCCCGAAGTCCAGCCTCGCTGGGGTCCCCCCACGCCCGCAGGCGTAGGGGGAGATCCAGGCGCGCAGCCCGGGGCGGAGCCCCGGGACTAGGCCCTGTCCGGGCGATCTTGTCGGGGCCGCGACGACAGCTACGGCACCTCGCTGCGTTGTCGGAGTCGCCCAAGTACGTCCAGTACGAGGGCGATCCTCCGCCTTGCGATCGCACGCACCAGACGCCGCGGGCCCCGGCCCTCCGGGCGGACGGCGCTACTTTCGCAACACGCCCTAGGCGCGGGGTCCGGGGCGGAGCCCCGGGACTAGTCGAACCAGCGGTCCCGCGCCAGTTCCTCCGTCCGCGACGGGTCCTCCAGCAGCGCCGCGACCTCGAAGCGGCGTGGCCACTGGCCGGCCGCCCAGGCCAGGCCCGCCGCGACGCCCTCCAGGGTGGCGGCGTGGATGACGCCGTCGGGCGTGCGGCGCCAGTCGAGTTCGACGCCGCCCGCCAGCAGTTCCTCGTGCTCCACGTACGAGGCAGGGGTCGAGGGGCCGAGGAGCGCGTGCACCGACGGGGGTACGTCGTGCTCCTCGCCGACCGTCGTCACCTCGGCCTCGACCGCCTCGCTGAGCCGCCCCACCTGGAACAGCTCGGCCAGGTCCGCCGCCCGGTCCGGGGCGACCGGCAGCAGCGGGCGGTTCGTGGTCAGGGGGAGCAGATCGGGGGCGTCCGCGACCAGCGCGTCCGAGGCGTCCACGACCCGCACCTCGCCGTCGACGACCGCGCGCAGCTCGTCCGGGAGCGTCACCTGCTCCGGGTCCAGATCGGCCAGCGCGGTGTAGAGGGCGTGCAGCTGGGACGCGGTCACCGGGCGGTCCGGGTCGGCGAGCCGGCCCAGCAGCTCGGCCGCGCCGCCCGGCTCGCCGAGGAGCGCGGCGACGGACGTCCGCACGCCCAGGGCGTGCAGCACCTGCTCGTCCTCGAAGCCGGTCGCGTCCGCGGAGTCGTACAGGCCGACCAGCAGCGGGTCCCCGCCGGACGCCCGCAGGCCCGCCGGGCGGCGCCCGCCCAGCACCGGGTGGTCGCGCAGCCACCACGCCGTGTACGGGCGCACGGTCTCCGTCGTACCGTCCGGCAGCAGCACCCGCACGGTCTGCGTGAGCGCGTCCCGCAGCGGCGGCCGTGCGAGCAGCACGAGCGCCTGCGGCCAGTGGTCGTCGTCGACCAGGTCCAGATCGCGTACGGCGACGATCTCGGTCGCGACCGGCGGCACCGGGGTGTCCGGCAGCCGGTCCAGCACGTCTTCGCACCACACGTCGACCGCGTCGAGGAGCCCGGCGTCGTCGGGCTCGGCGAAGTCCCCGTCACGGGGCTCCAGTTCGTCGGGGTCGAGGACGACATCGGTGGCACGTACGAGCGCGAAGTTCGCCAGCACCCCGCAGGCGGCGAGCGGCTGTTCGCCCCAGCGCTCGGCCAGTTCGGCGTCGACGAGGGCGAGTTCACCCTCACGCATGACGGACGCGAACGGGCTGCCGGGCAGGACGAGTTCACCCGCGGGCGCCGGCTCGCCGTCCTCGTCGGGCAGCGCGAGCGCACCCAGCCAGGGCTCGTCCCCCGGCTCCAGGTCCGCGTCCCGGACCAGTGAGAGGACGATCTCCGCCAGCTCCTCGCTGTCCGGCGCGTCCTCGTCCCACATCCCGTCGCCGTCCTCCAGCGACGCCGCGACGGCGGCCCGCACCTGCGGTGTCGTCAGCACCGCGCGCGGGGTCGCGGGCAGCGCGCCCAGCTTCTCCAGAAGGGGGTGGGCGGCGTCCGGGTGGGCGACCTTCAGCCCGAACCGGGCGAGCCCGGCAGGGGTTTCGGGCGTCGGCAGCAGGACCTGGCGGGGGCCGATGGTGGTACGGGGGGTCCGCCGGGGTTCCTCTTCCTCGCCCGGACCCGCCAGCGGCACCGGCAGTCCCGACAGCCGCTCGGGGTCGACACCCGCGAGGCTGTCGTACAGCCGCCACCACCACGACGGGTCGCGCTCGATCCCGGCGAGCCGGTCGACCGCCTCGGTCAGCGGGACGCGCGCGACCCCGAGGGTGCGCAGCTCGACCCGGCGCTCCAGCCCGGCGGGCAGCATCGTCGGCAGCACCTCCGCCATGACGCGTACGGTCTCGGCGCCCGCGCCCTCCACGACCTCGGCCTCCAGCGGCCGCAGCGCGACCAGGTCTTCGGACGGCGCGGCCGGGGCGAGGAACGCGACCCGGGGCAGCAGCTCCAGAATCGCCGCGCGCAGCGCGCCGTCCAGTTCGCCCTTGCCGAGCGGGCCGGGCACCAGGTCGATGGTGCCGGTGCTGACGGGCTGCCAGTCGCCGAGGAGTTCGGCGTACGCCTCCGCCGCGCGCCGCACCAGGAAGTCGGTGAGCGGGCCGGGGGCCGGGTGCCTCCGGGCGGTGTCCAGCGGGAGCGTGGCGATGAGCAGCGCGGGTACGCCGAGAGGTTCGTCCGTCGGGGTGGGGGCGTGGACGACCGGCGCCGTCGCCGGATAGACCGGCAGGCCCTCCCCGTCCACGGGCACGGCCCAGGTCACCGCCCAGTGCGGCCGCAGCCGCTCCTCGACCGGCCGGTCGGCGAGCAGCGCGGGCTCGATCGCCCCGTGGCGGCTGACGACCCGCCAGCGGTTGACGCCGCGCGCGGTGTCGTCGACGTGGACGTACGGGCCGTGCTCCGAACGGCGCAGCGTCCGTACCCCTTCCGGGGTCTCCACGACCACTTCGCCCAGGCCGGGCAGGGTGAGCAGCAGGGCGTCGTCGATCCCGGCGAGCAGCCGCTCGATCAGGTCCTCGGCGGTGCCGTCGCGCAGTGGCAGGATCACGACGGTGTCGTAGCCGTCGGGGGCGGTTCCCTCGGCGGGCAGCGGCAGCCGCAGCAGCGGTACGTGGCCGTCGCGGCGGCGCAGCTCGTCGCCGAGGCCGGGGCTGGCCTGCGCGGTCTGCTGGGCGAGCTCGCGGGCCTCCGCGAGCGACCACCTGACCCCGCCGTGCCGGCCGACGACGGCGGGCTCGTCGCTGACGGCGAGGACCGCGGCGAAGCCGACGCCGAACCGGCCCACGGCGCCCTGGTCGTGCTCGCGCTTGGCCGAGGCCCGCAGGGTGGAGAGCGACTCGACACCCGCGGCGTCCAGCGGCGCGCCGGTGTTCGCCGCCACCAGCACGGCGGGCTCCGTGCCCCGGCCGGGCCGCAGGGTCAGCCGCAGCCGCCCCTGCACTCCGGCGCGGGCGGCGGCGTCCGCGGCGTTCTGGGCGAGCTCGACGACGACACGGTCGCGGTAGCCGCCGAGCGCGAGGTCCTCCTCGGCGTTGGCGTCCTCCCGGAAGCGGGCGGGACTGGCCCCCCACGCGTCGAGCACCCCGCGCCGCAGCCGCGCCGTCCCGAACGGGTCGGCCCCCTCGGTCGTCCTGACGCTCACGCCTGTCTCCGCTCTCTGGCTCTGTTACCGGTGTACCGCTGAACCGCTGCCTGCGCCGCCCACCGCTGCTCGACGCCGCGGCCCGAAGGTACCGCGTACCGCTGGAAGCTCTTCTCCTCGCCTGCCCCGCACGGCTGGAAAAGACCCCGGAAAAGATTTTCAGAACCACCTGCAACCCCGGGGAGGGGGCGCGGCCGCCGCCGCCACGGCCGGGACCGGCTTCCCGACGAACGTCGACATCAGCGGCTCCTTCAGACTCGGCCAGCGGACCTCCTTCACCGCGGAGATCACCAACAAAGTCCGGCAAGGACGCCATCGACCGGCAGGGCCTCATCACCGTCGCCTACGGCAAGCACGTCAACGCCGCGGTGGAGCGCGTGGCCGCCGACCCGTCCAAGGTCGTCATCGAGCATCTGGTGGACGGCGTGTGGGAGCGGCTGCCGGTGTCCGCGGGCGGCGTCCGCCGCACGATCACCGGGGCGAGGCCGTCGAGAACGCGTCCGACGTCCTGACCATCACGCCCGAGTCCGGCGGCCCCCTGGTGCGCGGCGCCGTCAACGTGTCCCTGCTCGACCCCTCGACCGGCCGCTGGCGGCCGGTGGGCGGCGTCAGCGGGTCCGGATACGAGGCGGACCTGACGGATGGCGCCCGCCTCGAAGCGGGAAGCTCCCGCACCCACCGGATCCGCCTCTCGCTGACGGAATCGTTCCCGGCGGGCGTCGGGCGCCTGCGGATCTCCCTGTTCAGCGATGCGGGCTACGAGACCGTCACCCGCACGGGCTGACCGGGCGGGCCCGCACCCCGCACACAGGCGGCCTCATGGCAAAGGCCCCGGCACCCTCGGCGCCGGGGCCTTTCCTGCCACTGGCCCTGTCCTGGCCTGAAACTCTTCCTGGCCGGGCCCTTTCCTGGTCCTGTTTCGGCCGGGCCCGGTCCTGGCCTAGGAGTGGCCCAGATCGTCCGGCGACGCCGCGTCCACGTGGTCCGGGACCGACCCGCTGTCCGGGGCGGGCCGGAGCGGGAACTCGTCGGGGCGCATCGAGTCCAGCACCGGCGGCGCGGGCCGGGGTGGCTTCGGCATGACCGCCGCCTCCGAGTGCCCGCCGCACCCGTACGAGAGCGACACGACCCGCCCGTCCGCCGGCGAGAACTCGTTCGCGCACACCCCGAAAGCCTGCTTGAGCGACCCGCCCAGCGGCATCAGGAACCCGCATGACACGCAGGTCGCGGGCGCCGCCTGCGCCATCGGCGTCTTCGCGCCGTACGACTCCTCCCAGCGGTCCGCGGCGACATGCAGCCCGTACCGCGACAGCACCCGCGCCCGCCGCATCCCGAGCTCCTCCGCGACCGACGAGATCGCACCTCGCGACGGGGCGCGGGAGACGATCTCCGCGTCCTCCGCGTCGACCCGGTCGGCCATCTCGCCGGAGACCGGCGAGTTCGGCGGGGGCGCGTCCTCGCCCGTGTAGCCGGGCTCCAGCCGCAGGTCCTCGGCCTCGGTCGGAAGCAGATCCCCCGGCCCCATGTCCCCCGGCCGCAGCCGCTCGCTCCACGGCACCCACTCCGGCGCCAGCAGCGCGTCGGGCCCCGGCAGCAGCACGGTCTCGTCGAGGGTGACGACCTTCGCGCGGGACGCCCGGGCGACGGTGACGGCCCAGCGCCACCCCTTGTACCCCGGCTCCTGGCACTCGAAGAGGTGGGTGACGACCCTGTCGCCCTCGGACACGAGCGAGACATGCTCGCCCACCACCCCCGGCGCGGCTGCCTCCTCGGCAGCTGTCCGCGCGAGGTCTACCGCCTCGGCGCACAGACGGTCGGGGGTACGGCTTCGCGTCGTCGCAGCACTCACAGGTCTCGCTTCTCTCCTACGCCGTCTCACGGGTGCGCCGGCCGATTCGCGATGTACGGGCGGCGGGCGGAGCGGACCAGTGGGCCGCATCGACGTCCGCGCCCGGGCAATCTGTCTCGGGCACACCTACCGTCACCCATTCTGCGGGATGGCGAAGAGGCGCGCGGCCGAGAACTACCGCCGGTGGCGCGCTACGCACGCTACCCCCTCCGTGGCGTGCCGCCCACCTGCCCGTCCGAATCCCGGTTCGGGTCGAAGGTGCTTAGGGCACTATGACGACGTGACAGCCGCGAGGTCGTCCGACGGTTCCGGGCCGCTGAACAGGGCGGGCCGGGCGGTCGGCCGTGCTCTGCACCTGCCGTTCACCGGTACGGCGAAGGGTATTCGCCGGGCGACCCACGCCCATGGGGCGGGCGAATCCGGGCTGGGCAAACTCATCGAGCTGCACGCGGTCAACGGCGCCGGCGATGTCATGATCACCGTCGCGCTCGCCTCGACGGTCTTCTTCTCGGTGCCCACCGACGAGGCCCGCGGGCGCGTGGCGCTCTATCTCGCGATCACCTTGGCGCCGTTCGCTCTGCTCGCTCCCGTGATCGGCCCGCTGCTGGACCACATCCCGCACGGCCGCCGCGCCGCGATGGCGGGCGCGATGATGACCCGGGCGGTACTGGCGCTCACCATGTCGGGCGCGGTCGCTACGGGCGGCCTGGAGCTGTATCCGGCGGCGCTCGGGGTGCTGGTGGCGTCGAAGGCGTACGGAGTGGTCAGAAGCGCCGTCGTACCCCGGCTGCTGCCGCCCGGGTTCGCCCTCGTGAAGGCGAATTCCCGGGTGACCCTGGCCGGGCTGGTCGCGACCGGGATCGCCGCGCCCGTCGGCGCCGCGCTGCAGCGGTTCGGCCCCGCCTGGCCGCTGTACGGGGCGTGCGCCGTCTTCGTCGCGGGCACCTTCCTGGCGTTCAGCCTGCCGCACAAGGTCGACTCGGCGAAGGGTGAGCGCAAGGCGCACATGCTGACGCACGGCGAACGGAAGCCGAGCCTGCGCACGGTCGGCCCGTCGGTGCTGCACGGACTGCAGGCGAACGCGGCGCACCGCATGCTCTCCGGGTTCCTGATCTTCTTCCTTGCGTTCCTGCTGCGGGTGCATCCGATGGCCGGGCAGAGCGCGGCGGTGTCGCTGGTCATGGTGGGCATCGCGGCGGGTGTCGGAAATGCCTGCGGTACGGCGATCGGGGCGTGGGTGAGGAACCGCCCCCCGGAAGTGATCGTCGCCACGGGCCTGTCGCTCGCGCTGTCGGCGGCGATCCTCGCGGCCGTGTTCTTCAGCCCGTTCATGGTGGCGGTGCTGGCCGGGGTGGCGGGGCTCTCGCAGGCACTGTCGAAGCTGTCGCTGGACGCGATGATCCAGCGGGACGTTCCGGAGTCGGTACGGACGTCGGCGTTCGCCCGTTCGGAGACGCTGCTGCAGATGTCGTGGGTGGTGGGCGGAGCGATCGGGATCGCCCTGCCGCTGAACGGGGTGCTCGGCATGGCGGTGGCGGCGGCGATCCTGGCGACGGGTGCGGCGCTGGCCCTGCACGGCCTGCTGGTGGCCTCCCGGCGCAGCACACTGCCCCCGTCGCACCGGGTGAGCGCCGCACCCCGGGTGCAGTGACGCCCGGTGCTCCAGGCACTGTGCCCCGGGTGCGGTGACGCCCGGCGCCCCGGGCCGGTGCGCCGGGTGCCCCGGGCACGGTGAGGCTCGGCGCCACGCCGCACCCCCGCGCTGCGGGACACCGGGGGCCCGATAGCCTTCGGACCATGACCGTTGCGTTCTTTACCGGCAAGCACCGCCGGGCCGCCGCCGCCCTCGGTGCCGTGTCCGCCGGCCTCCTCGTACTCTCCGCCTGCGACAAGCCGACGCCGATCGCGACCGTGACGGTCGGGACCGAGTCGGTCCACTCCGAGGCGGCCTGCTACAACGACGGCAATGCCATCAAGGAGTCGCTGGCCCAGGGCTGCCTGAACGAGAAGGCCGAGAAGTCCATCGACGTCGCCTCGGACGACAAGATCCGGTTCGGCGTCGACCCGGAGATCGCCGAGAACGGCTGGACGATCTTCATCGGTGGTGAGCGCGCCGAGCAGGAGCCGTACCACAAGACGTACCGGACCATCCCGGCCAGCGCGTTCTTCACCAGCCCGACCGGTGAGGCCTCCAGCACCGCGCAGGTCTCCATCGTGGAGACCTCCGGCAAGAGGCTGACCGGCATCTGGCACTTCAAGCTCAACAAGGTCTGAGCCGGCCCGGCACCACCCAGCCATGCGCGTACTCGTCGTGACCGCGGTGCCGGCGGAGGCGGACTCCGTCTCCGCCGGCCTCTCCGCCCACGGCCCGTCCACCACGCACCCCCTCCCGGGCGGCCACGCCCTGCGCCGCTGTGCGGGCGCGGGAGTGCGCGTGGACGTCCTCCCGGCGGGTGTGGGCCCGGCGGCCGCGGCCGCGGCGACGGCGACGGCGCTGACCGCGGCGGTGTACGAGCAGGCGGGCCCGGGCGTGCACGGAGCCGCCGGACAGGACCCGGGCCGGCCAGCGGGAGCAGTCGGTCCGGCTGCCCGTCCCGGCTACGACCTCGTCGTGTCCGCCGGGATCGGCGGAGGGTTCCAGCCGGTCGCGCCGGTCGGCGCGGTCGTCGTGGCCGACGCGATCGTCGCGGGCGATCTGGGCGCACAGACGCCCGACGGATTCCTCGCCGTCGAGGAGCTGGGTTTCGGGCGGTCGGTGCATGTTCCGTCGCCCCTCTCGGGCCGGATCGCCAAGACCCTGGACGCGGTGTACGGGCCGGTCCTCACCGTGTCCACCGTCACCGGCACCGGCGCGCGCGCCGCCGAACTGATCACGCGTCACCCCCGGGCCGCCGCCGAGGCGATGGAGGGCTTCGGGGTCGCCGAGGCCGCCGCCGCGCACGGTGTGCCCGTCGTGGAGATCCGGGCCGTGTCGAACGCCGTCGGCCCGCGCGACCGCTCCGCCTGGCGGATCGGCGAGGCGCTGGAGTCCCTGCGGCACGCGTTCGGGCTGCTCGGCCCTGTCTTCGAGGAGGAGTCCGGATGACACCCCGGCGGATCCAGATCGCTTACTCTCCCTGCCCGAACGACACCTTCGTCTTCGACGCGTGGGCGCACGGCCGGGTCCCCGGCGCGCCCCGTCTCGATGTCACGTTCGCCGACATCGACATCACCAACGGCATGGCCGAGCGCGGCGAGTTCGACGTCCTGAAGGTGTCGTACGCCGTACTGCCCTACGTCCTCGACGAGTACGCGCTGCTGCCCTGCGGCGGGGCGCTGGGGCGGGGCTGCGGCCCGCTTCTGCTGGTGAGGGAACCAAAGGAGCACAGCCTCACCCACGAACCCTGGTCCGCCGCGGACCTCGCGGGGAAGACCGTCGCCGTGCCGAGCGAGAAGTCGACGGCGTACCTCCTGTTCCGGCTGTGGGCGGCGGATCAGGTGCCGGAGGGCGTGGGCCGGATCGTCGTCCTGCCGTTCCACGAGATCATGCCGGCGGTACGGGACGGCAAGGTGGACGCCGGGCTCGTGATCCACGAGGCGCGGTTCACCTATCAGAACTACGACCTGCACTGCCTTGCTGACATGGGCGAGCACTGGGAGTCCACGACGGGTCTGCCGATCCCGCTCGGCGCGATCGTCGCCAAGCGGTCGCTGGGCCCGGAGATGCTGACGCTGCTGGCCGAGTCGGCCCGTACGTCCGTGCGGATGGCATGGGACGACCCGGTGGCGTCCCGCCCGTACGTACTGGAGCACGCCCAGGAGATGGACCCGGCGGTGGCCGATCAGCACATCGGGCTGTACGTCAACGAGTTCACGGCGGGGCTCGGCGAGAACGGCTACGCCGCGGTCCGCGGGCTCCTCACGCGCGCCGCGGCCGAGGGGCTGGTGCCGCCCCTCGGCCCGGAAGCGCTGTCGTTCGTGTAGTTGTCGTCCGTCTAGTTGTCGTTCGTCCGGCGGTCGTTCGTCCGGACGCGCCGGACGAGACGCCCTAGACGTCGAGCTGGTCGGCGACCGCGCGCAGCAGGCCCGCGATCTTCTTGCCGTGGGCCTTGTCGGGGTAGCGGCCCCGCTCCAGCGACGGCGTGATGTTCTCCAGGAGCGTCGTCAGGTCCTGCACGATCGACGCCAGTTCGTCCGGCTTGCGGCGCTGGGCGGCGGCGACGGACGGGGTCGGGTCCAGGACCGTCACCGAGAGCGCCTGGTCACCCCGCTGACCCGCGACGACGCCGAACTCGACCCGCTGCCCCGGCTTCAGGCTGTCGACTCCGTCAGGAAGCACCGACGAGTGGACGAAGACGTCGCCGCCGTCGTCGCGGGAGAGAAAGCCGAAGCCCTTCTCACTGTTGAACCACTTGACCTTGCCGGTAGGCACGTCTGTCCTCGTCCTCGTACTCGTCGGGATTTCGAAAACGCTCGGAATCCGCCCGGAATCCGCTCGGAAACCGATTGGAACCGCTCGCAAAACTGCTCTGGATAGCACTGCAGCGGGTCGCCCGACCCGCCACCACACAAGGCTAATGGTCCGGGGGCCACTGACAAGACGTCCCCGGCGGTTCCTACGCGCTGGGAACTACCCTGGTCGGGTGACTCATGAAACCCAAGCCAATTCGACCGGCCCCGGGGACGGGCTCGTCCGTGTCGGTGCGATCGTCTTCATCATCGGCGCGGTGGCCACTCTGGTCACGGTGGCCCCGCTGTTCCTCGGTACGGATCCGTTCCCGACGGCCGCGTACCTCGTGAGCATGCTGATGGGCATCGGGTTCCTCGTCGCGGGCGCGGGCGTGCTGCGGTCGATCGCCGCGCAGCGCCGTCAGGCACGCTCCTCCGCGTAGGCGTACGTGTCGGCGTACCCGCCGAGCCAGGCCGGGAACGCGGTGAGGTCGGGCAGGACCACGTCCGCCCCGGCGTCCCGCAGCTCACCCTCCTCGCACGGCCCGGTCGGCACGGCGACGGAGAGCGCTCCCGCGGTACGGGCGCCACGCACATCCCCGGTGTGGTCGCCGACGTACACCCGCGCGTCGTGCTCGCGCAGCGCCTCCGCCTTGGCCTCCGCCCACAGCCAGCCGATCACCTCGTCCGGCTCGATGCCGAGGTGGGCGAGGTGCAGCCTGGCGTTCGGCTCGTGCTTGGCGGTGACGACGATCGCCCGGCCGCCGAGCGACTGGACCGCGGCGACGGCTTCACGGGCGCCGGGCATCGCGGGAGTCGGCGTGATGGCGTGCGTGGGATAGATCTCGCGGTAGCGGTCGCCCATCTCCTGGATCCGGTCGTCCGGGAACCAGTGCGCGAGCTCCTCCTCCAGCGGCGGTCCGAGCCGGGTGACCGCGAGATCGGCGTCGATCCAGACGCCCGTCTCCGCGGAGAGTGCCTGGTAGGCGGCCCGGATACCGGGGCGTGAGTCGATCAGGGTCATATCGAGGTCGAAGCCGACGGTGAGCGGTGGTGTCGCGGGGTCCGGAGCCATGCGGGCCATTGTGCCCGCAAGGCGCCACCGGGCGGCGCCTGCAGTTGGCCGTCCCTTACCCGCTTCTTGACGGGTTTCGATGTCAGCCGCCGCCTTCAGGACACGGCGGACGGTGGCGCCTGCAGCGGGCCCACGCTGCGGAGCGCACACCGCGGGAAGGGCAGCACGGGGAGCGGAGCCCGCCGCCTGCGCCCTGACGCCCCGGCCACCGGCTACTTCCTGCGCGCTCGCCACACCAGATAGAGCGCGGTCGCCAGCGCCGCCCCCCGCACCACCCACGGCCAGGTCGAGGACAGCGCCTCGCGCATCGCCTCGCCGCCCCGTGGGATCGGTTCGCCCCAGCGGCCGTCGACACGGCCCCAGAGCCAGACAGCGGCGCCGGCGGCGACGGCGGCGGGCAGGCCGATGACCGCCCCCTTCGCTTCCCTGCGCGAGAGGGCGCGGGAGGCGTACGCGAGGAGCCAGCCGCCGGCGAGGGCGATCCAGGAGCCGAGGACCGTGCCGACGGCCAGGAGCGCGGCGGCGAAGAGAAGCAACGGGTTGCCGAGCGACGGGCGCGCGGCGGTGGGAGCCGAGGCCGCCCCGTTCGTACGGCGGCGGCGAAGACGCGGGCGCCACCGCCCCGGTGCCGCGGCGTCGGCGTCCGCCTCCTCCGCCCCGGGCTCATCGGCGGCCTCCGCCGCGTCCTCCTCCGTGCGCGGAGGCTTCAGAAGCTCCGGAATCTCCACCCCGCCGACGAACCCGCCGATGTCTTCTCCCTGCCCGCCCGGCCCCCCGCCCGGCCCCGGTTCGACCCGCCACCAGTCAGGTGCGGCGCCCGCGGACGGGCCGAGCTCGTCCATCCCGGCCAAGTGCGGGGGCGACGCGGCGGTGGAGGGCCGGGTGCCCTTCGTGTCCTTTCCTTCCGACCTGCGCGTACGCGGCATGATCCGCCGGCCGGAACGGGTCCGCTGCTCCGGCACGGCAGGCACCGAGGGCGCGGCGGGTGCGGCCGGGGCACCGCCCGCCGCAGCGTCCACCACCTCGTCCGGCGTCCCCAGCCGCCCCAGGATGCGTCGGACGGCCGCCGGGCTGTCCGTCTCGTATTTCGCGCGCTGCCGGTCGATCTCGTTCCGCAGCGACGACACGAGCCTCATCCTGGTACCGGAGGGCAACTGGCGCTGCTGGGCCAGGTCCCCGACCCGGCTCAGATAATCGAAGACAAGCTGGTCGCTCTCGATCCCCACGGACGCCCCTCCACAGCGCGCCCGGTATCGGAGGGCGCCTGACCCGACGTTAGCGCGGCGGCAGGGGCTAACGTGGGGCGGATGGGGACCGGTGAGCTCGATCGGGAGGCGCACGTGCCCACAGGAACGCCCGCGGAAGCATCCGCAAGTACGGCCGGCGCGGCACCGCGCACGCTGGCCGAGGCGCTGCGCACCGGCGGCGACGAAGGGCTGGCGGCACTGCTGCGCGCCCGCCCCGATCTGCTGTCCCCGGTCCCGAACGACCTGACCCAGCTCGCCACCCGCGCCGGCACCCGGGCCTCGGTGGTCCGGGCGCTGGAGCGGCTGGACCGGTTCACGCAGCAGACCGCGCAGGCGCTGGCCGTGGCCGCTGAGCCCGCGTCGTACGACACGGTCCGCGCGCTGCTGGCCGGAGACGACGGCGACCCGGCGGTCGAGGCGGCGCTGCCCCGCGCGCTGGGCGTGCTGCGCGAGCAGGCGCTGGTGTGGGGCGACGACGAGCGGCTGCGGCTGGTGCGTACCGCGCGCGAACTGCTCGTGCCGTCCCCGGCGCACCCGTCCCCGACCGGGCTCGGCCCGACGGTCGCCGAGGCCACCGCGGGCATGTCGCCGGGGCGGCTGCAGGAGATCGTCGCCGCGGCGGGGCTGCCGACGACCCACGACCCGGTGTCGGCGGTCGCCGCGCTGACCGCGCTGTTCACGGACCGGGAGCGGATGACGGCGCTCCTGGACACGGCTCCGCCGGAGGCACTGGCGGTGCTGGACCGGCTGGTGTGGGGGCCGCCGTACGGAGAGGTGACCGCCGATCCCACGCCGCCGGTGCGCTGGCTGCGGGACCGGGGTCTGCTGCTGCCCACGTCGCCGCGGACGGTGGTGCTGCCGCGCGAGGCGGCGCTGCATCTGCGCGGCGGGCGGGCCCACCAGGAGCCGGAGCCGGTGCCGCCGGAGGTGGTGGTCGCGGCCGAACACCGTCCACAGGTTGTGGACAGTACGGCCGCGGGGCAGGCGTACACCGCGCTCGCGACGGTCGAGGAGCTGCTGAAGGAGTGGCAGACGAGCGGACCCGCGGTGCTGAGGGCGGGCGGGCTGAGCGTCCGTGACCTCAAGCGCACGGCAGCCGCGCTCGACGTCTCCGAGCAGATCGCCGCGTTCTGGATCGAACTGGCCTACGCGGCGGGGCTGCTGGCCTCGGACGGCGAGGCGGACGAGCGGTTCGCGCCGACGCCCGCGTACGACGAGTGGCTCGACCTCCCCGCGCCCGCGCGCTGGACGTCGCTCGCGACGGCCTGGCTCACCGCGACCCGTACGTCCGGCCTGATCGGCGGCCAGGACGCCAAGGGCCGTACGCTCGCCGCGCTCGGCCCCGATCTGGACCGCGGCCCGGCGCCCGAGGTCCGCCATCGCGTCCTGACCCTCCTCGCCGGCCTTCCCGCCGGCTCCGCCCCGGTCCCGGACACCGTCCTCGCCCGCCTGCGCTGGGAACGCCCGGTCCGCGCCACCTCCCCGGAGGCCCCGGACCTCCGTTCCCGCATCGCCACTTGGACCCTCACCGAGGCCGAACTCCTCGGCATCACAGGCCGCGGCGCCCTCGCCACGGCGGCCCGCACGCTCCTGGGCGAGCCGCCCGCGCCCGCCGGCCCGGCAGCCACGGCCACCGCGTCCGCCGGGCCGGGAGCAGGCTCCGCCGAAGGCGCCCACAGCCACGTCGAACTCGCCGCGCGTGCCGCGCTCGCGGCCGCCGCGATCGCCCCCCTCCTCCCCGAGCCGCTCGACCACGTCCTTCTCCAGGCCGACCTCACCGCCGTCGCGCCGGGGCCGCTGGAGCGGCCGCTCGCGGAAGCGCTGGGGGTGGTGGCGGACGTGGAGTCGAAGGGTGGCGCGACCGTGTACCGGTTTACGCCGGGGTCCGTGCGGCGGGCGCTGGACGCCGGGCAGGCCGCGGCCGATCTGCACACGTTCCTGGCGCGGCACAGCCGTACGCCCGTACCGCAGCCGCTCAGCTATCTCATCGACGATGTGGCCCGTAAGCACGGCCACCTCCGTATCGGTGCCGCCTCCGCCTACGTACGCTGCGACGACGACGCGCTGCTGGACGAGATCCTCGCCGACCGGCGCTCGCACGGGCTGCGGATGCGGCGCCTCGCGCCCACCGTGCTGGCCGCCCAGGCCGACCCGGCCACGCTGCTCGAAGGGCTGCGGGCCATGGGGTACGCGCCGGCCGCCGAGTCCGCCGAGGGAGACGTGCTGATCACCCGCGCGGACGCCCGCCGCACCCCGCACCGCACCCCGCCCGCGCCCGTCCCGGACGGGCCGCCCGTGCCCGACGACACGCTGCTCGGCGCCGCGGTGAAGGCGATCAGGGCGGGCGATCTGGCCGCCACGGCCGTACGCAAACCCGCCCCGCACACCGCCGACGGCGAGCTTCCCCGCACCACTCCCGCCGAGACCCTCGCGACCGTCCAGGCCGCGGCGCTCACCGGCTCCGCGATCTGGATCGGGTACGTCAACGCGGACGGCGCCGCCAGCCAGCGCGTCATCGCACCGGTCCGCGTCGAGGGCGGCTTCGTCACGGCGTACGACCACACCGCCGACGAGGTCCGTACGTACCCGCTGCACCGCATCACCGGAGTCGCCGAGCTCGCGGACGAACCGGCCTGACGAACCGACGCCAGCTGATCTGAAGCACGGGTGGGGTTGCCCCGGCGGTGTGGCCAAGATGGTGTGGCCGACGCCACCCGGCCGCACCGCCCGATAAGGCAAACTGGAGGTTTGGCTGCACGGGACCGGCCGCGACCGCACGGGACCGCACGGCGCCATGAGGAAAGGGCACACGCGTGAACGGACCACTCATCGTCCAGAGCGACAAGACTCTCCTGCTCGAGGTCGACCACGAGCAGGCGGACGCGTGCCGTCGCGTCATCGCCCCGTTCGCGGAGCTGGAGCGCGCCCCCGAGCACATCCACACGTACCGCGTCACCCCGCTCGGCCTCTGGAACGCGCGCGCGGCCGGGCACGACGCCGAGCAGGTCGTGGACGCGCTCGTCGAGTTCTCGCGCTACCCCGTCCCGCACGCGCTGCTCGTCGACGTCGCCGAGACGATGGCCCGCTACGGCCGCCTGACCCTCCAGAAGCACCCCGCCCACGGACTGGTGCTGACCACGACAGACCGGCCCGTTCTGGAGGAGATCCTCCGCTCCAAGAAGATCCAGCCGCTGGTCGGCGCCCGGCTCGACGCGGACACGGTCGCCGTGCACCCCTCCGAGCGCGGCCAGATCAAGCAGACCCTGCTGAAGCTCGGCTGGCCCGCCGAGGACCACGCCGGCTACGTGGACGGCGAGGCCCACCGCATCGACCTGGACGAGGCGGGCTGGTCCCTGCGCCCGTACCAGAAGCAGGCCGTCGAGGGCTTCTGGCACGGCGGCTCGGGCGTCGTGGTGCTCCCCTGCGGCGCGGGCAAGACCCTCGTCGGCGCGGGCGCCATGGCCCAGGCGAAGGCGACGACCCTGATCCTCGTCACCAACACGGTCTCGGCCCGCCAGTGGAAGCACGAGCTGATCAAGCGCACCTCGCTCACCGAGGAGGAGATCGGCGAGTACAGCGGCGCGAAGAAGGAGATCCGCCCGGTCACCATCGCCACGTACCAGGTGCTGACGACGAAGCGGAAGGGGATCTACCCCCACCTGGAGCTGTTCGACTCCCGCGACTGGGGGCTGATCGTCTACGACGAGGTCCATCTGCTGCCCGCGCCGGTCTTCAAGTTCACGGCCGACCTCCAGGCCCGCCGCCGGCTCGGCCTGACGGCGACGCTCGTCCGCGAGGACGGCCGTGAGTCGGACGTCTTCTCGCTCATCGGCCCCAAGCGCTTCGACGCACCGTGGAAGGAGATCGAGGCGCAGGGCTACATCGCGCCCGCGGACTGTGTCGAGGTCCGGGTCAATCTGACCGACTCCGAGCGGCTGGCGTACGCGACGGCGGAGACCGAGGAGAAGTACCGCTACTGCGCGACGACGGAGACGAAACGCCGTGTGACCGAGGAACTGGTCCGCAAGCACACGGGCCAGCAGACCCTGGTCATCGGCCAGTACATCGACCAGCTCGACGAGCTGGGCGAGCATCTGGACGCCCCGGTCATCAAGGGCGAGACCCCCAACTCGCAGCGCGAGAAGCTCTTCGACGCGTTCCGGAACGGCGAGATCAGCGTCCTCGTCGTGTCCAAGGTCGCGAACTTCTCGATCGATCTGCCCGAGGCGACGATCGCCATCCAGGTCTCCGGCACCTTCGGCTCCCGCCAGGAGGAGGCGCAGCGTCTCGGCCGCGTCCTGCGCCCGAAGGCCGACGGCCACAAGGCGCACTTCTACTCGGTGGTGGCCCGCGACACCATCGACCAGGACTTCGCGGCGCACCGCCAGCGCTTCCTGGCGGAGCAGGGATACGCCTACCGGATCATGGACGCGGACGACCTGCTGGCGGACTGACGGTCATGGACTCCCCGCCACGACGCGGGGTGCTAACGAGTACCGGCGCGCGTACTCATTTCCCGGGCCGTGCGCTGCACGGGCAGCGTGGCGGCGGCCGTACGGGCCCGTAGCGCCGCGAGGACCAGCACCGCCACGCCCAGTGGCGGATAGGGCGACGCCAACGGCTGCTGCCACCACGGCAGTTGGAGTTCCAGATCACCCGCGTGCGGTACGAGCCACATGGTGCGGGCCAGGAAGAGCACCATCACCAGCGCGGCCGTGCGTCGGTGGCCCTCGGCGACGAGCACCGCCAGCAGCGGGACGCACCACACCCAGTGGTGGGACCAGCTGACCGGCGAGACGAGCAGGGCGGTGAACGCGACGGCGAGGACGGCCCAGGGCCCCGGCGCGCGGCGGGCGATCCACAGCCCGGCGACGGCCGTCACCACCGCCGCGGCCGCCCACACCCCGCCCGGCTCCTCGAGGTGCAGGACGCGCGCGAACAGGCCTTGCAGCGACTGGTTGTCGACGATCCACGCCTCGCCGGCCCGGCCGGTGCCGAGGATCCGCCGGGTCCAGAAGTCGGCGCTGGCCTCCGGCAGGACGAGCGCGCCGAGCAGCACCGTGCCGGCCAGCGAGGCGAGCGCGGTGAGCCCCGCCCGTACTCGCCCGGTGATCAGCAGCAGGACGATGAAGGCGGCCGGGGTGAGTTTCACACCCGCCGCGACGCCGAGGGCGAAGCCCTTGCCGAGGGCGCCGGGCGGGCGGGACAGGTCCCACAGGACGATGCAGACGAGGGCGAGGTTGATCTGCCCGAAGAGCAGGGTCTGGAAGACGGGTTCGAGCCAGAGCCCGAGCGCGATCGCGGCGAGAAGATACGGAGCGGGGGCCGCCGGCATGCCGGCGAAGCGGCAGGAGAGCCGTACGAGCAGGGCGAGGAGCAGGGCGTTGCCGGCGACGAAGGCGACCTTGAGCACGGCGACGGGAAGCCAGGTCGTCGGCACGAAGAGGATCGCGGCGAAGGGCGGATGGGTGGCGGGCAGCTGCCACTCGGTGACGGTGAACTCGTACAGATCGGTGCCGTGCGCCACGGCCGCGCCCTCCGCCCGGTAGACGAGGGTGTCGGCCATGGGGATGTGCTGGGCGACGCAGAGAACGGCCAGCGCGGAGAGCGACAGAACGAGTGCGAGGGCGCCGCCTGATGCGTTCAGTGAGCGGGCGGTCACGTTCCGGTACGGGTTCGTCACGGCCGCGACCCTAGTCGATCAGCGGGGTCGCGGCGGCGGCCTCGGAGGCTGCGGCGAAGTCAGAGGTAGTGGCGGAGTCGGAGAGGCGGCGGCGCGGTCAGAGGTGGCGGCGGAGTCGGAGAGGCGGCGGCGCGGTCAGAGGTGGCGGCGGAGTCGGAGAGGCAGCAGCGCGGTCAGAGGTGGCGGCGGAGTCGGAGAGGCAGCAGCGCGGTCAGAGGTGGCGGCGGACGCGGAGAGGCAGCAGCGCGGTCAGAGGTGGCGGCGGACGCCGGCCTCTTCGCTGTACTCCCCGAGGACCGCCACGCCGAACGCCGTGGTCATGAAGACCTTGACCGCGCGCAGCATGTCGCCGAGGCGGTGCGCGTGGTGCGCTGCGACGCCGGTGGCGGTGGCGCCGTGACCGGGCCTGGTGGATGGGTTGAAGGTGGCTGAGCTCATGTGTCCAGGATGCGATTGCAGCGCCCGGAACACATCGACCTGCGGTCTGAACCCTGAACCGGGACGCGTACGACTTCGGATATACGGCGTCCCCTACGGGGCGGACCCCGCCCCGCGAAAAACCATTCGCCCGGGCTCGGCGGGCTGACTACAATCGCCCGTCTTGCCCGCCTCCCTCGCAGGAGTGCCGCCGTCCGGACGGAAACCGGACGCGCAGCCATGCCGTAAGTCCAACGTACCTTCGGAGGCCGCGCCGTGCCCGCGCACGATCCACTCGCCCATGAACGCTCCCATCTGACCGCTTCCCGCGCCGCGCTGCGCGCGATGCGCGAGGACGTCCAGGCCCTCGACATCCGCGATGTCACGGCGAACTGGGTCAACGCCGCGGTCCTGGAAGCCCAGATCAACGAGCGGATCAAGGCCCTGGCCGACCTCGCCCACACCCCGCTGTTCTTCGGACGCCTCGACTATCTGCTCACGAGGCAGGAGGGGCAGCGCCCGGCGCCGGAGGCGGCTGATGGACCGCTGTACATCGGGCGTCGGCACGTCCATGACTCCGACGGCGACCCGATGGTGATCGACTGGCGCGCGCCGGTCTCGCAGCCGTTCTACCAGGCCTCCAGGAAGGACCCGATGGGCGTCGGCCTGCGCCGCCGCTTCGGCTACACGGGCGGCGACCTCACGGCGTACGAGGACGAGCACCTCACCGACCCCACCGAGGGCGAGCGGACCAGCAAGCTGCTCCAGGCGGAGATCGAGCGGCCGCGTGTCGGGCCGATGCGGGACATCGTCGCGACGATCCAGCCCGAGCAGGACGAGATCGTACGGTCGGGCCTGGCCGGCACGGTGTGCGTCCAGGGCGGCCCCGGCACCGGGAAGACGGCCGTCGGCCTGCACCGCGTCGCGTACCTCCTCTACGCGCACCGGGAGCGGCTGGCCCGTACCGGCACGCTGGTCATCGGGCCGAACCGGTCCTTCCTGCACTACATCGAGCAAGTCCTGCCGGCCCTCGGCGAGTTGGAGGTCAAGCAGGCGACCGTCGACGACCTTGTCGCCCAAGTCGAGGTGCGGGGGACGGACGAGGCCGCGGCGGCGGTCGTCAAGGGCGACGCCCGGATGGCGGAGGTGCTGCGGCGCGCCGTTCGCTCCCACGTGACCATGCCCGTCGAACCCCTCATGGTGGTCCGCGGCTCGCGGCGCTGGCGCATCCCCGCGTACGAACTCGAAGAGATCGTCCAGGAGTTGCTGGACCGGGACATCCGCTACGGCGCCGCCCGCGACGCCCTTCCGCAGCGCATCGCGCACGCGGTGCTCGTCCGCATGGAACAGTCGGGCGAGGCGCCGGACGACCGGGTCCAGGACGCGGTCGCGCGCAACGCGGCGGTGAAGGCGGCGGTCAAGGCGATCTGGCCGCCGGTCGACCCGGCGAAGCTGGTGCTGCGGCTGCTCTCGGAACCGGACTTCCTGGCCGAACACGCGGACGGGGTGCTGACCGCCGACGAACAGAAGGTGATCCTCTGGGCCAAGCCCCCGCGCTCGGCCCGTGCGGCTCGCTGGTCCGCCGCGGACGCGGTCCTGATCGACGAGGCGAACGATCTCGTCGAGCGCACGCACTCGCTCGGCCATGTGGTCCTGGACGAGGCGCAGGACCTGTCCCCCATGCAGTACCGGGCGGTGGGCCGTCGCTGCACGACGGGCTCGGCCACGGTCCTGGGCGACCTGGCGCAGGGCACCACCCCGTGGGCGACGGCGAGCTGGTCGGAGGCGCTGTCGCACCTCGGCAAGCCCGACGCGGCGGTCGAGGAGCTGACGGCCGGCTTCCGCGTCCCCCGCGAGGTCATCGCGTACGCGTCCCGTCTGCTGCCCCACATGTCACCGGGCCTGGCGGAGGTCCGCTCGGTCCGTGAGTCCCCCGGCTCCCTGGAGATCCGCGCGTCGGGAGACGACGGCGACGTCGTCACCGCCTGCCTGTCGGCCCTCCGCCACGAGGGCTCCATCGGCCTCATCGCGGCCGACGCCCGCGTCCCGTCCCTCGCGGCGGCCCTGACCGCGGCGGGCCTCCCGTACCTGGCCCCCGGCGAGGAGACGACCCCCGACGCCCGCCTGACCCTGGTCCCGGCGTCCCTCGCGAAGGGCCTCGAATACGACTACGTGGTCCTCGACGACCCCGCCTCCATCGTCGCCGCCGAACCCGACGAACGCACCGGCCTGCGTCGCCTGTACGTGGCCCTGACCCGCGCGGTCTCGGGCCTCACGGTGCTCCACGCGTCCCCACTGCCGTGGCAGTTGGCGTGAGCCCGGGGGCCGGGGACGGCGCGGGTTCTGGGCGCCCGGAGCCGGCCCTGGCCGTGCGGCAATCCTGGCCCCAGGGGCTCTCGCCCGGTGTCAGGCGTCGACGGAACGGTCCACTCCCCGCACCCTCCGGCATCCGACCTGTCCCGTAGGGGATGGGGCATCCGGCATCCCCTACGGGCCCCGAGGGGGTTTTCCCCCTTTGCGGCCCGGGGGGTCGCAGCATGTCCCGGCGGAGCGGCCGACGGGCATGATCCATCCATGACTTCACGGCGAACAAAAATCCGGATTCTGGCTGGTGCTGGGGTCCTCGGCAGTGTGTCCGCCCTGCTGGCTCCGGTCTCGGCGGCAGCCGGCTCCCACAGCGACCGGGCACAAGGCGGGGCCGTCGTCTCCGTCGAGCAAGCGGCCGACCTCACAGCGGAGGAAGTGGCCGGGGAACTCCGGGGAAAGATCGACTCGTCCCAGGTCCGCTACGGCGTGACCGCCTATCGGGTCACCTACCGCACCACTGACAGCGCGGGCGCCGCCACGACCGCGAGCCAGCTCGTCGTCCTGCCCAAGAACGGGGCGCGCCACCTGTCCACCGTCTCCTGGCTGCACGGCACCACCGTCCACCGCAAGGACGTCGCCTCGGAGAATCCGAAGTCGAACGACCGGCTCGTCGCCCTGCTGTTCGCCTCGACCGGGCGGGCCGTCTCGGCGCCCGACTACGTCGGCCTCGGCTCGGGCGAAGGCTTCCACCCCTACGGTGACCCTCGGGCCACCGTCGCGGCCTCGGTGGACGGCTTACGCGCGGCCCGGACCTTCGCCCACCGGAACGGCCGGGAGCTGAAGCGGAAGGTCCAGGTCAGCGGATTCTCGCAGGGCGGCCCCGCGACCATGCTGGTAGGCCGGGCACTTCAGCAGAAGGGCGCCGACCGCTACTTCAGGCTGGGGGCACTCGCCCCGGTCAGCGGCCCCTACAACCTCTCGGCCTTCGAGGCCGCCGCGGCCGACGACAAGATCGCCAAATCCGGCATCTACCTCGCCTACTTCGTCACCGCCTGGAACAAGATGTACGGCCTCTACACGTCACCCGGCGACGTCTTCCGCTCCCCCTACGACAGCAAGGTGGAGGGTCTCTTCGACGGCCATCACACCGCCGGGCAGATCGTCAGCGAACTCCCGGCGGCCTCCAAGGACCTGTTCACCGAGGACTTCCTGAACAAGATCCGCAAGCCCGACGGTGTCCTGAAGGACAAGCTGCGCCAGATGGACAACACGTGCGACTGGCGGCCGAACGTACCGGTGGAGATCTTCCACGGCCGGGGCGACAAGGACGTCGACTTCAGTCACGCGGCGTACTGTGCCGACCAGTTGACGAGGAACGGCGCCGCACACCGGCTGACCGACGTCGGCGACTACGACCACAACGGATCGGTGCGTCAAGCCCTGCCCCGGATCGTCAGGTTCTTCGACGAGTCGGCGAAGACCGACTGAAGCGCGCCACCGGCGAGGGCTGGTCGATCCGAAGTTACGTCACAAGACGGAAGGGCACCCTAACGTCTCGTTGACCTCGACGGGGCACCTGGCGGACGGGCCAAGCCTCACACCCCACGGCCGCAGTCGGGAGACGGCCCCGGGGCGGGGCCGTGCAGGGTCGGCCCCGCAGGGACCGGCGGAAGTGCCGGGTATCCCTCGGCACCGGCGCCCCGCCGGTCCCGAGGAGTCGAGCCCGGAGGGGCCCCGCACCGCCACCCACCGGCACACCCCAGCCGTCCGGCGTTCGAGGACGGACACACCGGACGCCACCACGGCACCGGGCACACCGTCACCCCGCACCCTCACCACCCACCGGCAGCAGCCACACCAAGCCCGTCCGGCGATTGAGGACGGACACACCGGCCGCCGTCACGGCACCGGGCACACCGTCACCCCGCCAGGGTCGGAGGGCCCGGAGGGCCCCCGCCCCCCTCGGCGGGGCTAGCCGTCGAGCGCCTCGCGCCACTCCCGTACCGCGCCCGCGTCCACCGGCGCCTCCCACCCCCGCGGCCGCGCCGCACCGCCGATGTGGAAGGCGTCCAGGCCCGCCGCCCGCAGGGCGGGGAGGTGGTCGAGGCGGAGGCCGCCGCCGACGAGGAGTTGCGCCTCGTAGCCCGGGTCACCCCGCCGGGCCGCCTCCGCGAGCAGCACCGGCAGCCCGTCGTCGACGCCGGCCGCCGAGCCCGCGGTGAGGTACGTGTCCAGGCCGGGGACGTCCGCGAGCTGCTTGCGCAGGGCTTCGCGGTCCGCCGCGCGGTCGATCGCCCGGTGGAAGGTCCAGCGGCAGCCCTCCAGCTCCGCCACGAGCCGCTCGACCGTCACAAGATCGGGGTTGCCGTGCGTGTCGAGGAAGCCCAGGACGAACTCCTCCGCCCCCTCGGCCCGCAGCCTCCGCGCCGCCCGCACCAACGCCTCGACATCGCCGGACACGAACCCGTCCGCGAGCCTCAGCATCACCCGGAGCGGGATGTCCACGGCCGCGCGGATCCGGGCGAAGGTCTCCCGGGTCGGAGTGAGCCCGTCCGCCGCAATGTCGCTGACCAGCTCAAGGCGGTCCGCCCCTCCGGCCTGGGCGGCGACCGCGTCCTGCGCGTCGAGGGCGATCACCTCCAGGAGTGCACGGTTGCTCATGGCCATCCTCCGCCAATAGATCTTCGGGTGAATAGGTCTAGTCCAATAACGGACCCAGCCTAGTCCGCACCCTCCGACCGTGCACCCGCCCCGCACCCGCCCCTCCGCCGGCCCCCGCCGACTCCCCGCCGACTCCCCGCCAGCTCCCCGCCGACCTTCCGCACCAGATACCGTCACGCGGCGCAGCCAGGCCTGCGACCCGCTCGAACCCGTTCCGGGCGTGCGCCTGCAACGCGGCGGCCCTGCCGCTCACCGCGGCAGGGCTCGTCGACCCGATGGCCGATCAGCCGCCCAGGCTGCCGCTCCCGAAGGCTCCGCCGCTGCGCCTGCCGTGCTTCGGCCGGTCTTCAGGGCCCTTGCCGGTGCTGTGCGACGAATGGGTGTTCAAGTTGTACGGAAGAAGCCGCCCGCCGTCGTCGGGGAAGGTGCCCTCGTCCTCCTCCCGGACCTCCTCGATGTGCTCACGGTGGTCGGGCGTCTTCGGCTGGTCCTCGGGGCGCGGCGTACGCAGCCGGGCCCGCCGCCTCCCGTCCCACCACATGGCGCCCCCCAGGAGGACGATGAGGATGACTCCGAAGGTGAGTGGGCCGATCGCGGCCAGCGGCGTGGCGGCCAGATCAGTGGCCGGACCGCTCTGGACCATCAGCAATGCGTTCATGGTGTCAGCCTCCGCACACCGGGGATGACGCACAGGCGCTATCCATTATCGCCCGGTATGCCTCTTACGCCAGCACGCCGGCGGAAGTGACGGCGGAGGTGACGCCGGGAGCCACGACGGAGCCACGGCGAAATCCACGGCGGAAGCATCGCATCAGTCGAAGAAGACCAGGTCCCGCTCCTTCGCGCCCGTCAGCTCGTACCGCGTCTCTGTCAGCGGCCGCCCCGCCAGCAGCCGGATCAGCGTGGCCGCGGACCCCGTGTACGTCGCCGGGTCCGGGCTGTCCGCACCCAGGACGAGCGGTGCGTCATGGCCGTCCAGCCGGGCCAGCAGCGGCTGTGTCTTCCGGGCCCGGGTCAGCCCGGCCAGCAGGGCGAGGGCGTGCACCAGCCCGTCCCCCTCGTACGCACCGGGCTCACCGAGCGCTTCCCGTACGTCCCCGGCGTGCACCCACTCCCCGAGCGCGATCCCGTCCAGCAGCCCGTGCCCGGCGGCCGCGATGACCGGCCCCGCCTCGGTCATCCCGCGCTCCAGCTCGTCGACGACGGCGCTGTTGGACCAGTCGGCACGTTCGGCGATGTCCCGGTCGTTCGACTCGGGGCTGAACACCCCCTCCTCGAACCGCCCTTCCACCACCCGCATCAGCGCGGCGGAGCAGTGCGCGAGCACGTCCCGTACGGTCCAGCCGGGGCACGCGGTCCGCAGCGCGAAGTCCTCGTCGGGCCGGGCGCGCAACAGCGGAACGAGCGCATCGCGTTCGGTGCGGAGCAGAAGTCCGGGAAGTTCGGGGTCACGGATGTCAGTCATGCCCGCCAGCAAACCGCCGCGGCCGGGCGGCCGCAACGGTCGGTCCCGGTGCGCCCTCCACCCGGCACCCCGGGACAACGCAGACCACGGCACAATGACCCGCATGTCCGCCCTGCCCCCGCACGCCGCCCACGACGACCTGCGCCGCCGCTGGGCCTCCGCCGTGGCCGCGGCCCGCGGCACGGACGAGTACGCGCCGTCCCCGTACCGCTACGCCGACAACCTGCTCGCCCGCTGGGCCGAGCCCCAGCGGCGCTACCACACCACCGATCACCTGGTCGCCGTCCTCGGCCACATCGACACGCTCGCGGAGTACGCGGACGACGCCGACCTCGTACGCCTGGCCGCCTGGTTCCACGACGCGGTCTATCTCCCGGAGCGGTCCACCAACGAGGAGCGCTCCGCCCGTCTCGCCGAGCGCGCCCTGCCCGAGCTGGACATCGACGAGGCCCGTACGAACGAGGTCGCCCGGCTGGTCCGCCTCACCAAGAGCCACGCCGCGCAGGAGGGCGACAGCAACGGCATGGTCCTCTGCGACGCGGACCTCGCGATCCTCGCGTCGGCGCCGGACGCGTACGCCGCCTATGCCGCCGCGGTCCGCGAGGAGTACGCCTTCGTCCCGGACGACGCGTTCCGCGCCGGCCGTGCCGACGTGCTGCGCCACCTTCTCGGCCTGCCGCGCCTCTTCCGTACCCCCTACGGCGAGCGCGCATGGGAGGCTGCGGCCCGCCGCAACGTGTCGGCGGAGCTGCAGGACCTCGCGACCTGAGCGGGTAGTAGGCGGACACGCCCCCGCAGACACCCACCGGGCCCCCTCCGCAGACACCCACCACGGACACCCACCACGGGCCCCCTCCGCAGTCACCCACCACGGGCCCCCGCGGACACCCCCGCGGCCAACCCCCTTACACCTGCCGGTGCTTCGGCCGGCGCAGCCCCGCCTCGGTGAGCCGCCGTACGAGCACCTTGGACCCGACCTCCACCGCACCCGCGCGCACCGCGTCCTCGTAACGCTCCGATGGGACGTCGTAGTGGTCGCGCTCGAAGGCGCGCGGCGGGCAGCCGATGGACGCGGCGAAGGCGTGCAGCTCCTCGAACGACACATCGCTGACCAGGTGGGACCACATACGGCCGTGTCCCGGCCAGTTCGGCGGGTCGATGTAGACCGTCACGAGAGTCCGCCGACCGGGGCGACCACCACACCCGCCTTCCCGCAGACCCAGTGCGGGTCGGGTCCCAACTCCGGCTCCACATCGAGGGCATGGGGTTCGCCCGAGGTGCAGACCGGGCAGATCGGCCACCGCCCGTACTGCTCCAGCAGCGCGTCCTGCACATCCTGGGCGATCAGCCCGGCCACGTACTCGGCGCCCTCGGGCCACTGCTCGACCCACCAACGGCGCTCCACGACCGCTTCCTCGACGAGCGAGACGACCTCGGCATGGGCGACGTCGCGGGCGGCGAGGTCCGCGAGCACGAGGGCGCGGGCGGCATGCAGCGCCTGCTCGAGTGGGTTGACTTCCATGCAGTCATTGTCACCCCGGCCGCCGCCGGTCCATAGGGCGGCAGGTCAACCGGTCGGCCGACCCGCGGGTCAGCAGGCCCACGGGACAAAGGGGGTTGACCGTTCAAGGAAGGCGAAAATATCTTTCAAGGGTGACCAATGACCTGAAGGATTCTTTCACCGCAGGTGGCGGGACAGGCACCGGTCCGGGCACCGGCGGCGACGCCCCGCCGGCGCCCGCCGCGCTCGCTGCGAAGGTGCGTACGCTCGCGCCGTCCATGACCCGCTCCATGCAGCGGGTCGCCGAAGCCGTCGCCGGCGACCCGGCCGGCTGCGCGGCCCTCACGGTCACCGGCCTCGCCGAGCTCACCGGCACCAGCGAGGCCACCGTGGTCCGCACCGCCCGGCTCCTCGGCTACCCCGGCTACCGCGATCTGCGCCTCGCGCTCGCCGGCCTCGCCGCACAGCAGCAGTCCGGCCGCGCCCCGGCCGTCACCGCCGACATCGCGGTCGACGACCCCATAGCCGATGTCGTCGCCAAGCTCGCGTACGACGAGCAGCAGACCCTCGCCGACACCGCGGCGGGTCTGGACACCATCCAGCTCGGCGCCGCCGTCAGCGCCCTCGCCGCTGCCCGCCGCATCGACATCTACGGCGTGGGCGCGTCCGGTCTGGTCTCCCAGGACCTCGCACAGAAGCTCCTGCGCATCGGCTTGATCGCCCACGCCCACAGCGACCCGCACCTCGCCGTCACCAACGCCGTGCAGCTCCGCTCCGGCGACGTCGCCATTGCGATCAGCCACTCCGGCTCGACCGGCGACATCATCGAGCCCCTGCGCGTCGCCTTCGACCGCGGTGCGACGACCGTCGCGATCACCGGGCGCCCGGACGGGCCGGTCTCGCAGTACGCGGACCACATCCTCACCACCTCCACCGCCCGCGAGAGCGAGCTGCGCCCGGCGGCCATGTCCTCCCGCACGAGCCAGCTGCTGGTCGTCGACTGCCTGTTCATCGGCGTCGCGCAGCGTACGTACGAGAAGGCCGCGCCGGCCCTCGCCGCCTCGTACGAGGCCCTCGCGCACCGCCACAGCCCCCGCACCCGCTGACCTCGCTGACCTCACCGAGAGACAGCAGAGCCACCGAGAGACACGAGACACGCCGAGAGACACCGAGCCACACCGAGCCACACCGAGAGAGTCGCGCCCCATGACTGCCACCCCCCGCTCCACCGAACTGCGTGCGCAACTGGCGAGCCTCACCACCGAGGCGTTCCGCCCCGAGCTCGCCGACATCGATCAGCTCCCCACCGCAGACATCGCCCGCATCATGAACGGCGAGGACCGGACCGTTCCCGCCGCCGTCGCCGAACAGCTCCCGGCCATCGCCGCCGCGATCGACGCGACCGCCGAACGGATGGCCCGCGGCGGCCGTCTGGTCTACGCGGGCGCGGGCACGGCCGGCCGGCTCGGCGTGCTGGACGCGAGTGAGTGCCCGCCCACCTTCAACACGGCCCCTGACGAGGTCGTCGGCCTGATCGCGGGCGGCCCCACCGCGATGGTGACGGCCGTCGAGGGCGCGGAGGACTCCAAGGAGCTCGCCGCGGCCGACCTGGACGGGCTCGGCCTCACCGCCCTCGACACCGTGGTCGGCGTCTCCGCGTCCGGCCGCACCCCGTACGCGATCGGCGCGGTGGAACACGCCCGGGCGCGGGGCGCCCTGACGATCGGCCTCTCCTGCAACGCGGACAGCGCGCTGGCCGCGGCCGCGGAGCACGGCGTCGAGGTCGTGGTCGGCCCCGAACTCCTCACCGGTTCCACCCGGTTGAAGGCGGGCACGGCCCAGAAGCTCGTCCTCAACATGATCTCGACCATCACGATGATCCGTCTCGGCAAGACCTACGGAAACCTCATGGTCGATGTCCGCGCCTCGAACGAGAAACTCCACGCCCGCTCCCGGCACATCGTCGCCCTGGCCACGGGTGCGGCCGACGACGAGATCGAGACGGCCCTGACCGCCGCCGACGGCGAGGTGAAGACGGCGATCCTGATGCTGCTCTCCCACCTCGACGCCGCGACGGCCGCGTCCCGCCTCAAGCAGTCGAACGGCCACCTCCGGGAGGCGCTCCGGTCGCCGGACGGGCCCTAGATGGTCTGTCCGCGGATCAGGCCGGCCCCAGAGCCTGTCGTTCGGATCTTGCCGGGGCCTGATCCGAACGACAGGCCCTAGCCCGTTCGCAGTCCTTCCGGTGGCTCCTCCGCGGTGCTCGCCTCCGCTCCCGTGACCTGCATAAACGATCAAGCGGGAGCGGCCGGTGCGCCTACCCGGGTGAAGAACTGTCAATGTGTCAGGTTGCTGATCTGACGGACTGTCGGTTGCCTCGTGAGCAGAACCCAGCACGGGAACAGCGCAGGGAACAGCACAGGCACCAGACAGACAGACCGGACACTGCTCCGGCTCCGTTGGAGGATTCATATGCGCGGCACACGAGTTGGTGTAGGTATCGGGCTGATGGTCGCGGCCCTTGGTCTGTCGGTCCCGGCCACTGCCGTCGCCGACGACTCGGACCTGAGTATCAGCCCGAGGAACGCCTCCCCGGGCGACACGGTCACCGTCACCACCACGGCCTGCGGCGAGGAGACCTACGGCAAGGGCCAGTCCGAGGCGGGCGGGGCGTTCCACCTCTTCGCGGGTGGCAGTGAGGGTGAGCTCACCGGCGAGTTCAAGCTTCCGGAAGGGGCCTCCGGCAGCGACACGGTCACCATCAAGTGCCCGCCGCGGACCAAGCTCACGGACAGCTACGAGGTCAACGGCGGTGACAACGGCGATGACGACGATGACGACGACCCGAGCGGTGCGGTCGACGCCGGCTTCGGGGACACCACGGACAAAAGTACGCAGCTCGCCGTGGGCGGTGCGCTGCTCGCCGGCGCCGCCGCCGGCGGTGTGGTCAGGATGCGCCGCCGCCGGAGCGGCATCCGGGCCTGACCCCGCGTCCGAGCCCTGACCGCGATGGAAACCGGGCCCGGGAGCGGCGCTCCCCCACACCCGTACATCCCTTCGGTCGAGTACGTCCCTTCGGTCAAGCTTCTGGCCTGCGCGCTGATGGCGGGCCTCGTACTGGTGATCAACGCGGCACGCGACGAGCGACCGCCGCAGCCCTCGCCCGCCCAGGCCTTTCCCACCTCCGTACGTCCCGCTCCCGGGCCTCCCGCCGTGCGGCCGCTGCCCCCGTCGGATCCGGTCCGGCTGCGTGCCGCCGCCATCGGCGTGGACGCCCCGCTGGTACGACTGGGCCTCGACGCGGCGGGGGCACTGCGGCCCCCGCCCGCCGACAGACCCGGCCTCGCCGGCTGGTACGGCGGCGGCACGGCTCCCGGCTCGGCGGGGACAGCCGTCACCACCGGGCACGTCGACACACGCACCGGCCCCGGCGTCTTCCACGACCTCGGCGCCCTGACCAAGGGCGACACGATCGAGATCAGCCGCGCGGACCTGCGCACGGCCGTGTTCACCGTCACCGCGGTGGAGGTCTACGCCAAGAAGAAGTTCCCCGACAAGAAGGTCTACGGCAGCTCCGGCCGGCCCGAACTGCGGGTGATCACCTGCGGCGGCAACTACGCCAAGCGCACGGGCTGGCAGGGCAACGTCGTGGTCTACGCGACGCTGACCGCGGTGAAGTGACGCCGTGCGCACCCGGCCCGGGCCCACCGCCCGGGCCGGACCGCGGTCCCCCACGACCCGCAGCCGGCACCGGACGACGCGGGCCACACGGCCCCACGGACCGCACGGCCGCCGAGCCCCGCACGAGCCGCACGGCCGCACGGCCGCCGAACCCTGCCCGGACCCCACGGCCACCGAGCCCCGCCCGAGCCACACAGCCACCGAACCCCGCCCGAGCCACGGGTTACGCCGCTCCCACCGACTGCTCCCGGATCGTCACCCGCCCCTTCCGGATCGTCGCCACCCGCGGCGACCTCCGGGCCAGGGCCGAGTCATGAGTGACCATCACGAACGTCAGCCCGTTCTCCTCCCACAGCCCCTCCAGCAGCTCCATGATCTCGTCACGCATCGACTCGTCGAGGTTGCCGGTCGGCTCATCGGCGAGCAGCACCGCCGGCCGCTTCACCAGCGCCCGCGCGATCGCCACCCGCTGCTGCTGCCCGCCGGACAGCTCACCGGGAAGATGTCCTCGCCGCTCCCCGAGCCCCACCGACGCGAGCGCCTCGCCCGCCCGCTCCCGCCGCTCCGCCGCCTTCAGCCCGAGCGGTACGAGCGCGGTCTCGACGTTCTCCTGAGCCGTGAGCGTCGGCACCAGGTTGAAGCTCTGGAAGACGAAGCCGATCTTCTCGGCCCGTACGCGCGTCAGCCGCGCCTCCGGCAAAGAGGCCAGGTCCACGCCGTCCAGCACGACGGACCCCTCGCTCGGCCGGTCCAGGCCCCCGAGCATCTGCAGCAGCGTGGACTTGCCACCACCGGTCGGCCCCTGGATGACCAGCCGCCCGCCGTCCTCGATGACCAGATCGACCCCGTCGAGGGCCTGCACGGTGTCCTTACCGCGCCGGTACCGCTTGCTGACCCCACTCAGCTCATACATGTTCCAACTCCAGCCGCACGTAGAAAGCGCGTAGTAAGCGCGTAGAAAGCGCGTGTAAGCACGTGATCGAAGGGGGCGGGACTACTCGACCCGCCGCAGCGCGTCCGCCGGACGCAGCCGCGATGCGCGCCAGCCGCCGAACAGACCCGCGATGAGCCCGCCGGTCACCGCGAGCGCCACGGCCAGGCCGATGGTCGTCAGGGAGACCGGCGCGGTGAGCGCGATGTCCAGGGCGCGGGAGGCGGACTCCCGCACGGGACCGCCCGGGCCACCACCGCCGACGACCATCCGGCCGCCCATCCCCTGGCCGCCGCCGGAACCGCCGCCCAGCTGCGCCGTCAGCGTCGGGCTGAACGCGGTGATCGCCCACGCGCCCGCCAGTCCGAGCCCGATCCCCAGCGCCCCGCCGATCAGTCCGTTGACGAGCGCCTCGCCCGCCACCTGCCCGGTGACCCTGCGGCTCTTCCAGCCGAGTGCCTTCAGCGTGCCGAACTCCCGCACCCGCCGGCTCACCGCCGACGACGTCAGCAGCCCGCCCACCAGGAACGCCGCCGCCAGCACCACGATGGACAGCCACTTGCCCACGCCCGTCGCCAGGTCGGAGGCCGTGGACAGCGACCCCGACACCGTCTCCGCCAGATCGGCGGACGTCGTCACCGTCGTCCCGGAGACGTTCTTCTGAATGCCCGCCTTCACACTCTCGATCCGCTGCGAGTCGGTCGCCCTCACATAGACCGTCGTGACCTTGTCCTTCGCGTCGGCCAGGGTCTGCGCCTGCGCGAGCGGCAGATAGACATTGGCGGCCGCGTCCCCGCTGTCCGCCGTCGCGATCCCGACGATGCCGAACTTCGTCCCGGAGATCGTCAGCGTCTTGCCGACCGAGAGCTTCTGCTCCTTGGCGTACGCGCTGTCGACGACGGCGACCTTCGCGGCGGTCTCCGACGCGGCGAACGTACGCCCGGACGTGATCTTCGACGAGGTCAGCGGACCGAGCTCCTGATGGGCGACGTCCGTCCCGTACACGGAGTACGAGTTCACGTCGAAGTCGGCTCCGCCGCCTCGCACCTCACCGGTGACCGGACCGCCGCCCCGCTGTCCCTGGCCGGGCCCCTGCTCGTCCTGCTTGAACTCGCCAGGCTTGAACTGCCCGTTGACCTTCATGACCCGCACGTTCAGCCCGCCGACGGCGTCCGCGACCCCGTCCTGCTTGCCGACCTGCGCGACGGTCGACGACGCGAGCGTCTCGAAGCCCTGGACCATGACGATGTCCTGGCTCTGCTCGGCGTCGTCACCCTCGCCCTTCGCGTCGAACTCGAACCGCGGCCGCCTGACCGTCTCCCCCTCCCCGGGCGGCGCGGCGGCCTTGGTGACGGTCATGTCGGTGCCGAGCCCGTACAGCGACTCCAGCACTTTGCCCTGCGCCTGGCTCATCCCGGCCGAGACCGAGTTGACGACGATGACCAGGGCGATTCCGAGAGCAAGCCCCGAGGCGACGACGAGCGCCGCCTTCCTGCGGCGGCGCAGCTCGCGCCTGAGGTAGGTGAAGAACATGGCGCGAAAGCTATGGACGCGGCGTGAGGGTGGGTTAAGGCCGGGATGAGAGCCGCATGAGTGTTGTGGCGTCCTCTGTACGCCGGCTCCGCTCGGCCCACCGCACCGCCGGCCCCAGTCCGTACGACGCGGCCAGGAAGAGCCCGCCGAGCAGCAGCCATCCCGGGACACCCCAGGTCACGAGAAGTGCGGTGAGCACGAGCGGGCCCAGGGTGCGGGCCACCGTCACGCCCGTGCCGAAGAAGCCCTGGTACTCGCCGGTCCGGCCGTCCGGGGCGAGGTCGAAGCTGATCTGCCAGGAGCCGGCGGAGTGCAGCATCTCACCGGCCACGTACAGGACCGCACCCGCGACGAGTGCGACGACCGCCGCCCACACCGGCACCCCCACCACACCGGACGTCGCTGTGACCGCGCACGAGACGAGCATGATCACGCCGGACCGGCGCACGGCGCCCACCGCCGTACCCAGCGAGGTGACACCACGAGCCGCCCGCACCTGAAACGCGGCGACAGCGAGCGTGTTGAGCACGAACAGCGCCGATACGAGCCAGGCCGGAGCGTCCGTCCGCTCGCTGATCCACAGCGGTATCCCGAGGCTCAGCAACGGCATCCGCAGCAGCAGCACCGCGTTGAGCAGGGTGATCAGCAGGTACGGCCGGTCGCGCAGGACGACGAGCGCCGGCCCCTTGCCGGAGGACTGCACGGGCCCGACTGCCGGAAGCCGCAGCAGCACGAGCGCGCACACCAGGAAGCTCACCACGTCCAGCCCGAACACCGCGAGATAGGCGGTCCTCGTTCCGGACCACAGCGCGAGCCCGCCGAGCCCGGCGCCGACGGCCAGCCCCGCGTTCAGGGTCGACTGCAGATGCGCCAGTACACCGGTCCGCTCCGCCGGCGCGACAAGCCCGGCCAGCAACGCCTGCCGGGCGGCGGCGAGCCCCGACTGCGCGGCGGCGTACAGGCACGCGGCCAGCAGGAACGGCCAGAAGGACCGTACGACGAGGAACGACGCCACCGCCGCACTCGTCGCCAGAGCAAGCAGCACCGCCGTCCCACGCGGCCCCCGCCGGTCGGCGAGCCGCCCGAGCGGTACGCCCACGACCGACCCGATCGCCCAGGCGAGGGTCAGCCCGATGCCGATCCTCGCCGGGGCGAGGCCGACGACGTGCGTGAAGTAGAGCGCGGAAGTGACGTAATACGCCCCGTCACCGAGGGAGTTGGAGAGCTGGGCGAGAGCGAGGATCCGGGGCGGTCCGGCGGGCGGCAGGAAGCGATTCGTCGTCACACCTTGACGCTACGGCCCCGATGGCCCGTTCCCCAGGGCCACTTCCGGCTCGATCGGTTGGGCAACTTGGCCGCCGCTGTCAGCCGGGCAGCCGGGCAGCCGGGTCCCGATGACGACCGTGGCGTACAGCTCGTCGGACGTGAGCACGCGCGGCACCAGCCCGCTGCGGGCGACCACCTCCACCGCGGACGCCGCCTGCCGCTCGCTCGTCTCGAACAGCAGACAGCCACCGGGCGCCAGCCACTCCCCCGCCTCCCCGGCCACTCTCCGCAGCACGTCCAGCCCGTCCGCGCCGCCGTCGAGCGCGACGAGCGGCTCGTGCACACGGGCCTCGGCGGGCAGCAGCCCGACCTCCTCCGTCGGTACGTACGGCACGTTCGCGGCCAGGATGTCGATACGTCCGCGCAGCTCACCGGGCAGCGCATCGAAGAGGTCCCCCTCGTACACGCGGGCGCCCTCGGGGACATTCCGCCGGGCACACCGCACGGCCGCCGGGTCGACGTCGGCGGCGTACAGCTCGGCACCGGGCAGCGAGGCGACCAGCACGGCCCCCACCGCGCCCGTGCCGCAGCACAGATCGACGACCACGGACGCGTCCGGCCGGGCGGCCACGGCCTGCCGGACGAGGAACTCGGTACGTCGGCGGGGCACGAAAACCCCTGGGTCCACGACGATCCGCAGACCACAGAACTCGGCCCACCCGAGGACGTGTTCCAGGGGATGCCCGTCCACGCGCCGCTCCACCATGGCGGCGAGCTCGACGGGCGTACGGGCGGTGGAGAGAAGCAGCTCCGCCTCGTCCTCGGCGAAGACACAGCCGGCGGAGCGAAGGCGGTTGACGATGACGGACGGATCCAGAGATGAAAGCGACACGGGAGCCTTTCGGAATACCGAACGGGGCTCCCTCACACACCTATGACGACGCGGAGGCGAGCACCCGGCCTGCAACAGCGGTAATGGGTCCCACCTCCTAGGTCCGGTCCTGGCACTGCTGGAGCGGCCACCTTACCCCGGCAGCCGCCTCTCCCGATTACGCTCCCGCACCCGCGCCCGCAACACCTCGCCGGGCGGCGCCGGACTGAGCGCCTCGGGCGGACAGTCCCACTCCCGCCCGCCACCCGGCGGCCGCAGTTGCACGTACGGCCCCTCGCGCCCCATCACGCGACCGATGCGCCCGTCGCGCGAATCAATCGCGTAGTCCCCGGGCCTCACTTGCGCGCCTCGTGGAGGACGGCGGCAATCCGCAGCGCCGTGTCCAGGTTGCAACGCCCCAGGTCGACCAGGGGGTACGTCACCGACTCACTCGTCAGCGACACAAGGTCCACCCGCAGGGACGGCAGGGTCACCCCCACCTCGTCGAGCTCTCCCCGTAGCTGCGCCACAACCTCTTCCGCGGCCCGCAGCCGCTCCGCCGATCGCACGAGCACCATCGGACACCTCCACTCTGAGTGTGTACGTTCTCTACACAGCGTGGTGGCCGGAGGGCTAGCCTGACCAGTATCGACGGCCCAACAACCCCACGTGCGTGACACGGAGTTGACATTGCCTGGACCGAAGGATCTCGACCCCTCCACGTCTCCCAGGGCTCTGCTCGGCGCGGAGCTGCGCCATGCCCGCGAGAACGCCGGCCTCAACCAGCGCGAGCTCGGCGAACCGCTCTTCGTGAGCGCGTCGTTCATCGGGCAGCTGGAGGCGGGTACGCGAAGAATGCAGCCGGACATCGCGCGCAGGATCGACGAAATACTGGGGACGAACGGGTTCTTCGAGCGGAACTGCAAGGCCGCCAACAAGTCGAAGTATCCGGACCACTTCGCCGAGGCGGCGGAGGCGGAGGCTGTCGCTACGGCGATCAAGGAGTACGCGCCGCTGCTGATTCCGGGCCTGCTGCAGACGGAGGCGTACGCGCGGGCGGTGTGCCGGGCATACCAGCCGACGGCGCCGGAAGAGGTCATCGACGAACTGGTCGAGGCAAGGCTGGAGCGGGCGCGGCTCCTCGACGATCCAACAACGCCGCTGTTGTGGGCGGTTCTGGACGAAGCGGTGCTACGGCGGGAGGTCGGCGAGGGGGCCGTGATGACAGAGGCCCTGGGCCACATCGCCGCACTGATCCGCCGCCACCGCGTGATCGTGCAGGTGATGCCGTTTTCGGCGGGCGCGCACGCCGCCCTGGACGGCGGGCTGAAGCTGATGTCCTTCCCCGACGCACCCCCACTCGCCTACGTCGACGGCCTGGGGACAGGATGGTTGCTGGACGACCCGGCCACGGTGACCCGTCACGAACTGACCTACGATTTGGTAGCGGCCAGCGCACTGTCACCACAAGAATCCCTGGCCTTGATCGAATCGGTGGCGGAGGATGACGCCCATGAAGAGCACAGGCCCTGAGTACGACCTGAGCACGGCCACCTGGCACAAGTCCAGCTACAGCGGCGGCGACGGCGGCAACTGCCTCGAAGTCGCCGACGCCCACCCCGGCGTCGTCCCCGTCCGCGACTCCAAGAACCCCGACGGCCCGAAGCTCGTGTTCCGGGCCGCCGCCTGGGCCGCCTTCGTCGCGGACCTCAAGACCTCGTGATGGTCAAACCGACCCGTACAGCCGGGAAATCTCCGGAAGTTCACCTGTGCGCGGGCAATTCGTTCGGAGCATCCGACGGCAATTATTGAGCTGATCGAATGATCGGCCAAGGGAATGCGGTGGGCCGACTGGAAATTGTCGACCGGTCACAAAGAATGGAGGGACTTCCGGGAAATCTCCCTGACCGAATCGACAAGGAGCATTGAATGCGCCCTGAAGGCAAGGTCGTATCGCCGCCCGCGCGGCGTTCGTGGTGGTCCACACGGCTGGCAACCGGCGGCGTCACCGCGCTGGCCGCCGTCTCGCTGGTAGGCGCGCTGGGTGGCGCACCTGCCCAGGCGCAGGACCTCGAACCGAATGCGCAGCTCGCGTCGACCGTCCTGTCCACCGGCTGGGGTTCCCTCCCCTCGGCGGACCCCGACCCTGACTCTGGCAAGGACAGGGACAAAGACAAGGACAAAGACAAAGACAAGGACAGGCCCGGTGACGACGGGTGCTTCGAAATCGACACCGTTCGCCAGGAAGCGGCCGGCGGTGGGGCCTTCTACGCGGCGACCAGTGGCGGAATCGCGTTCGTCGGAGACGAACTCACTCCTCTCGGGACCATCGACTGGGACGACCTCTCCGATGAGGGAGGAGACGTGCCCGTCGGCGCCTGCGGGGTGTCCATTGACGTCGGCCCTACCGATGGCAGTGACATCGTCGTCGACGTAATCACCACGTCCGGGACCGTGCACACCATCGTCTGCGAGCGCACTGGGGCGGTGATCGACTCTTGCGGCACCTGGGTCGAGCGCGACGCACCCGAGCCCGGGGCCACGCCGGAACCGTGAACCAGAGGCGGAATGCCTACCGCCTGACCGTCCTGATCCCCTCGGGGACGCAGAAGTGATTGCCGTGCCCGCTTCGGCCGGGCACGGCAATCGTGCGTTCCGCCGGCGCTCGCTCAAGGACCACGCCCGCTACAGGCTGAGGGCGTCCTCCGCGTTGCCGAACCAGGCAGTCACGGAGTTCTTGTCGGGCGAGACGTAGAAGCCGGGAGTCGACGCCGTGAGCGGCTTCTGCTCCAGGTCGGACTCGGTGTTCATGGTCATCGCGATGGAGTCGACGGTCTTGCCCTTGCCGTCGTTCGCCCCTCCCATGAGCCCGGCGTACGCCGTCTCGCCCGGCGCGAGCTTCATCGCGTCCTCGATGCCGGGGGCCTCACCCCGCTCCGTGGCCTGCCCGTCCAGGTCGCCGAAGGTCACGATCGGGTGGCCCAGCACCCTGCACGGCTTGCCGCTCTTGTTGGTGATCTTGAGCAGGTAGCTGCTGGTCGTGGCATCCGCGAGGGTCGCCGTGAACTTCACGTCGAACGTGCTGCACGGGAAGACGTTGTAGTCGGGGTCGGACGACGAACCGTCACCGCCGCCGGACGAGCCCTTGCCCGGGGAGCCGGCGGGCGTCGCCGGCTTCGAGGGGCTCCCGGGCTTCGAGGGGGCCGCCGGCTTCGAGGGGCTCGCGGGCTTGGTCGGGCTCACGGTGGGCGCTTCGGCCCCGCCGCCGGTCTGGTCGGTCGGGCCTTCCTTGGGCCCACAAGCCGTCAGGGCCAGTGCGGACACGGCGGCGAGAACGACGGCGGCTCTGCGAACGGTACGACGTGCCTGGTTGGTCATCTTGTTCCCCCGAGTGAGAAGCGCGAGTGCGCTGGACTGAGCACAAGCGTCCCGCAGAACCTTCACAGGATGGTGACGGAGCCTTGCCGAATCCACCACGGAGGACGGCTCACGCCGCACGGGCCGAGGCTTGAGCCTCGGGCTCCGAGCGTTCTTTGCAAGGAATGGACGCCGGCGAAAGAACTACTCCCGCTGGCCCTGCCCGGTTCCGCTACCCGACGGAAGCAGCTCCGCCCCCGCCTCCAGCACCTCCTCGGCCACCTCCGGCATCAGCGTCTCCTCGATGAAGGTGACGGCCCGGCGCAGTCCGTGCCCGGTCTGGTACGGGAAGTCCGTGCCGAGCATCAGCCGGTCCGCGCCGTACGATTCGGCCGCCGCACGCAGGGCGGGCTCGTGGCCGTGGGCGACGGTGTCGTAGTACATGCGGCGGGCAGCGACCGTCGGCATCTCGGCGATGTCCGGGGCCTCCCAGGGGACGTGTTCGTCCGCGCGGGGCAGCAGCATCGGCAGTGCGCCGCCCAGGTGCGAGTGCACGATCCGCACGCGCGGGAAGCGGCTGGGGATGCCCTCGATCATCAGGTGCATCGCGCAGATGGTGTCCTCCATCGGCGCGCCGACCATCCACCGCATCCGGTTCTCGGCGATCAGCGGCGACCCGGCGTCCCGCCCCGCCGGGTGGAGGCTCAGTACCGACCCCCGATGGTCCAACTCCTCGAAGAGCGGCAGGAAGGCCGGGTCCCCGAGACTCCGTCCGAGGACCGACGTCGTCAGCCCGGCCCCCGCCATCCCGAGTACGTCGAGCGCCCGCGCCAGTTCCTCCAGTGAGGCGTCCAGATGCGGCAGGGGCAGCGCGGCGAATGCCGAGAACCGTTCGGGCCAGTCGCGTACGACCTCGGCGTACAGGTCATTGGCAACGCGCGCGGCCGTCACCGCCTGCGCTTCCTCCCGGAAGTACGGCGTCTGCGGTGAGACGGACAGGATCTGGTGGTCGATGCCGGCGGCGTCGTTCATCGCGAACCGGGCGTCGAACTCCTCCGTGCTGTCCCCCGCTCCCAGGCCGCGCTGCGTCGCGGTGTCCTCACGCCCGTAGGACTCCAGGAGGCGGAGATAGCCCTCGCTCCACAGGTGGGCGTGCACATCGGTCCGCATCCCTTCCAGCGTCGCGCCGGTCCTGCGCGGTGTCCACCGGACCGGAAGGGCGTGGCGGACCACGCTCACGCCCGCGCTCAGGGCGTCGCTCTGAGCCCCGGCAGCCTGGTGGCCAGCAGCGCGCCGATGACCGCCACGGCCGCGAGGACCACCAGCGCGGTCCCCATCGCATCCGTGAACGCGCCGCCTGTGACGGCACTCGGCGCGGCGGGTGCGGCGGACACGGTGGGCGCGGCGAGGGTCGTCAGCGTCGTCGCGACGGCGATGCCCAGTGTCGGGCCGAGGTTCATCGCGGTCTGCTGGAGTCCGCCGGTCACCCCCGCGGTGTCCACGGACGACTGGTGGACGATGGCGGCCGTCGCGGTGACCATCACCGTGCCGAATCCCGCGCCGAGCACGAGAAAGCACCCGCCGATCGCCAAGGAGGCCGACGCCTGGTCGAGCCGGGACATCAGCAGGACGCCGACGGCGACGAGCACCATGCCCGCAACTGCGGTACGGCGGGGGCCCTGTCGGCGCGCCAGCACGGCGGCGACGGGCGCGCCCAGCACCATCATCACGGGACCGGGGAGTGCGGTGAGGCTGCTGCGGAGCGGGTCCAGGGCCAGGACGTCCTGCAGGTAGTACGTGCCGAGGAAGAGGGCTCCGAACATCGCGGCAGACGCGGCCACCAGGACGCCGAGCCCGGACGTGATGGTCGCGGACCGGGCCACGCTCGCGGGCACCAACGGGCTCGGGGCGCGTCGTTCGTGCAGGACGAAGGCGGTGCCGGTGGCGGCCACGGCGGCAAGTCCCAGCAAGGTCGGGGCTGTTCGGCCGGCCTCCGGCAGGCCGACGAGGGTGTGCACCAGGCACGCCAGCGCCACCGCGAGCAGGCAGGCACCGGGCAGGTCGAGTCGTACGGGCGCGTCGGAGGCGTCCCGGGTCTCCGGGATGCGTACGGCGAGGGCCAGCAGGCCGGCCGCGAGCGCGGGGGCGACGCCGAGGAAGAAGACCGCGCGCCAGCCCAGGTGGGCGGCGAGCGCGCCGCCGATGAGCGGCCCTGCGGCGGCCGCCAGTCCGATGGCGCTGGTGCGCAGGGCGATGGGCATGCCGAGCCGGTCGCGCGGGTACGCGGCGCGCAGCATGCCGAGGGTGGCCGGTTGCAGCAGCGCGCCGAAGATCCCCTGGAGGACGCGCAGGCCGATGACCCAGCCGATGCCGTCCGCCAGGCCGATGGCCGCCGAGGTGGCGGCGAAGCCCAGGATCCCGATGGTGAAGACGCGCTGATGGCCGTACCGGTCGCCGAGGCGTCCGGCGAAGACGAGCAGGCTTGCCACGGCGATCAGATACCCGGTGCTGGTCCACTGGACCTGGGCGAAGGAGGCGTCGAGGTCCCGCTGCATGAGGGGCTGCACGATGGTCAGCGCGGTCCCGTCCAGAGCGACGATCGCGGCCCCGGTGATGCTGCCGCCGAGGATGAAGCGCTGTCGGTGGCTTGGGTTCATCGGGCTTCCGGCCCGAGGTGCGCGTCGAGCGCGGCGCGCAGCAGCGGTTCGACGTCGTCGGCTCCCGTCACGAGCGGGAGGCTTCCCCACCCCCACAGCTGGGCGATGCCGTGGAGGTTGGCCCACAGCGCGCCCGCGACGACCCGCGGCGGCACGTCGCTCCGTGGCTCCGCCCGGCTCACGAGGTCCACGACGACGTCGAACAGCGGCAGACTCGTCTCCCGCAGGCCGAGATGGTTGCTCTCCAGCAGGTCGTGGCGGGCCATCAGCTCGAACATGCCGCGATTCGACAGCGCGAAGTCGAGGTAGCTCCCGCTCAGCGCCATGAGCTGGGCACGGGGGCTCGCGTGCCCGTCACCGATCGCCTCGGCGGCCCTGCGGGCGAGTTCGGCGAAGCCGCGTCGCGCGATGGCGGACAGCAGCTCCAGGTGAGTGGGGAAGTAGCGCCGGGGAGCGCCGTGCGAAACCCCGGCCTGGCGGGCGATCTCCCGCAGGGACAGGGCCTGAATGCCCTCCCTGGCCACGAGGTCGACGCCGACTTCCACCAGACGGGCTCGTAGGCCCGTGTCCTGATCATTCATAGACACTGTCTACCCGACATGGGTAGACAGTGTCTACTCGCTTGTGTCGCGTCCCACCACGACGGGCCGGTTCGTGCGGCGTGGCGCCTACGGCCGGGCGCAGAACGTGTCACGGGCCGGGCGCTCGCCCGTGACGAGGAAGTCCGTCACGGCCTGGTCGCCGCAGGCGTTGCCGTTCGCGCGATAGGCGCCGTGGCCCACCGAGTCGACGGTGATCATGCGGGCCCGGTCGCCGAAGGCCTCGCGCATCTTCAGTGCACCGGCGAGTGGCGTCGACGGGTCGCGCTCGTTCTGGATCATCAGGATGTTGGACGGGCCGTGCGGGGTGATGGTGGTCGGGCGCTCTCGTGGCCGGTCCTGCCAGAAGGAGCACGGCATGACGTTCACCGGCATCCCGGCGGTGAGCGGGTGGCTCTTCCGGCTCTTCGCCACATCCCGCCGGTACGCGGGGACCGAGGCCCCCCGCCAGTCGACGTCGTTGCAGATGGTGGCGGCGGAGACGGCCGCGGTGTTCTGCATGATCTCGTCGGGCAGCACCGGCGGGGCGGGCAGCGGGTCCCCGTCGCGGGCGGCGGAGATCAGCCGGGCGAGGGCGGGGAAGCGGTCCTTGGAGTAGAGGCTGTCGAGCAGGGCCTGGCGCAGCACATTCCCGTTCAGCTGCTCGGGGTTGGCGCCGGGCCACGGCAGGGGCGAGCGGTCGAGGCGGGCGGCGAGCGCCAGGAACATCGGGCGGATGTCTTCGGGGTGCTCGGCGAGCCGGTCCGGGTTGCCGGGGTCGGCGGCCCAGGCGGCGAAGTCGGGGAACGCGTCCTCGACGCCGGTCGCGTAGTTGGCGAGCCAGGTCCGCGCGACCCGCTTCGGGTCCGGGTCGTCGTTGCTGTCCAGGACCCAGCGGTCGGTGCGGTGCGGGAACATCTGCGCGTACACGGCGCCCGCGTACGTCCCGTACGACACGCCCCACGCCGAGAGTCTCCGCTCGCCGAGGGCCTCGCGGATGCGGTCGATGTCCCGCGCCTCGTTGCGGGTGCTGATGCTGCGCAGCACCTCGCCGCCGTTCTGCGCACAGGCGTCGGCGAGACGGCGGCCGGACGCCACGTTCGCGTCGATGCCGCCGTCGGCGGCGGGCCACGGGCGCAGGTTCTGCAGGGACAGCTGGTCGTGGGTCAGGCCGCAGCTGACGGGTGTGCTGCGGCCGAGGCCGCGCGGGTCGAAGCCCACGATGTCGTAGGCGTCACGTACCGACTGGGGCAGTTTCCGCCCGGTCGTGGACGGGCCGTTGATGCTGGAGCCGCCGGGTCCGCCGGGGATCAGCAGGAGCGTGCCGCGCCGGGCTTCGGGCTTGTCGCTGCGGATCCGGGAGATGGCGAGGGAGATCTGCGGACCGCGGGGGTTGTCGTAGTCGAGCGGGACGGCGAGGGTGGCGCATTCCTGGCGGGGGTCGAGGCTGGTGCCGGTGCACGTCTCCCAACGCACTGTGTCGTCGGGCGTCGTCGCCACGGCCATGGGTGCGGCGGTGGCGACGACGGCGGTCGCGAGGAGCGTGATCTGCATGGTCCGCGTGATTCTCATGCGATGAGCCTCGCGGAATCCGGGGCCGGGCCCCATCCCGTCAACTGGCCTGTTGGAGGTGGGGGTTACCCCAGCACCGTGAGGGGTGCAGACCCTGACGATGGCGAACGGCCGCCACCCCGGCTCGGGGCTTGAGCCGTCCCACGGCACATGCCCGCGCGCTGGGCCCGAGCCGTCGCGGCGACGCGGCTGCGCCACATGTCTGAAGCGCCGTCTGCAGCGCCGCAGCCGGCGTCGCAGACCGGGCGGTCACCGGTGAGCGACCATATAAGACAGAGGCGGTCAGAATCGGACTCCCCGGGGTACAACCGGACGCACTGCGGTGAGATGTCCGGATACGCAGCCGCGGACACCACAAGCGGCAGAACCCCGTCCGGGAGGCACCATGGAAGGTACGACCGCTGCAGTCTCGCTGGAGTCCGACCCAGGCGACGCGGGCACCGCCGGGCCCTGCCGGTGCGGGGCCGCCTCGAAACCCGAGGTGCCGGCGGCGTCGGCGGAGGAGCGGTTCCGGGGGCTGCTGGAGGCCGCACCCGACGCCATGGTGATCGTCGACGACGCCGGCACCATCCGCCTCGTCAACGCCCAGACGGAAGCCCTCTTCGGCTACCGCCGCGAAGAGCTCCTCGGCCGCCCCGTCGAGATCCTCGTACCCGGACGCTTCCGCGAACACCACGCCCACCACCGCAACGGCTACACCCAGAACCGCCAGGTCCGCC
>NZ_JBWKDT010000012.1:78029-136797 GCF_056435785.1 Streptomyces sp. NPDC043870 | reverse complement strand
ATTCCCCGTCGAGATCAGCCTCAGCCCCCTCGAAACCACCGACGGACTCCTCGTCTCCGCCGCCGTACGCGACGTCAGCGAACGCAAAGCCGCCGAAGAGCGGTTCCGGGGACTGCTGGAGGCCGCACCCGACGCCATGGTGATCGTCGACGACGCCGGCACCATCCGCCTCGTCAACGCCCAGGCCGAAGCCCTCTTCGGCTACCGCCGCGAAGAACTCCTCGGCCGCCCCGTCGAGATCCTCGTACCCGGACGCTTCCGCGAACACCACGCCCACCACCGCAACGGCTACACCCAGAACCGCCAGGTCCGCCCCATGGGAGCCGGACTCGAACTCCACGGCCTGCGCAAGAACGGCACCGAATTCCCCGTCGAGATCAGCCTCAGCCCCCTCGAAACCACCGACGGACTCCTCGTCTCCGCCGCCGTACGCGACGTCAGCGAACGCAAAGCCGCCGAGGCCCAGCTCACCGCCCTGTACGAGCAGCAGCGGCATGTCGCCCTCACCCTTCAGCGCAGTCTCATGGGCACCCCACCGGCCGTTCCCGGGCTGAACACGGCCAGCCGCTATCTGCCCGCCACCCAGGGCGCGGGGGTCGGGGGTGACTGGTTCGACCTCGTACCGCTGGGCGCCGGGCGGGTCGGCATCCTCATCGGAGACGTCATGGGACGCGGTCTGGAGGCTGCCGCCATCATGGGGCAGCTGCGCTCCGCGGCCCACGCCCTCGCCATGACCGGCATGCAGCCGCGCCAGCTGATGCAGTCGCTCGATGCGATCGTCGCCGAACTCGACGGCCCCGACCAGCTGGTGACCTGCTGCTATCTGATCGTGGCCCCGGACGCGGGCGAGGTGACGGTGTGCTCCGCCGGGCATCTGCCGGCCCTGGTCGCCTCACCGGGCGAGAAGGCGCGGCCCCTCGATGCGCCGGTGAGCGTGCCGCTGGGTGTCGGGGACCATCTGCACCAGCAGACCACCCTGGCCGTGGCGCCCGGATCCACTCTCCTCCTCTTCACCGACGGGCTCATAGAGACCCCGCAAGGCGACATCGAGGAGCAACTCGACGCGCTCATGGCGGCGCTCGACGCCGCCTTCGTCGCAGTACCGGAGGAGTCCGCCGCCGCGCCGGACCTGGAGTCGGCCGTGGACCGCGTACTGGAGTCCGTCCTTCCCACGACCGATCATCATCACGACGATGTGACGCTGCTTCTTGCGCAGCTCCCCGCCGCGCCGCTGGCCATGGCTGCGACGGAT
Organism: Streptomyces sp. NPDC043870; assembly: GCF_056435785.1. NCBI lineage: Bacteria > Bacillati > Actinomycetota > Actinomycetes > Kitasatosporales > Streptomycetaceae > Streptomyces > Streptomyces sp. NPDC043870. The sequence continues at coordinate 135,545 of NZ_JBWKDT010000012.1, read as the reverse complement.
CTGGCGGCGACCCCGGCCTCGGTGTCGGAGGCGCGGTCGTTCGTCGGCAAGTCCCTCATCTCCTGGGACTGCGCCCAACTCGCCGACGACGCACAGCTGCTGGTGTCCGAGGTGGTCACGAACGCCATTCAGCACGGGCAGGGACCGGTTCGCCTGCGTATGCGGCGCACCAACGCCGAGCTCACCGTCGAGGTGAGCGACCACAGCCACCATCCGCCCCAGCCGCGGCTGGCCGCCGACGACGACGAGTCGGGCCGTGGACTGATCCTCGTCGACACCCTGGCCAGCAGCTGGGGCGTGCGCCCCACGGACGACGGAAAGACCACGTGGTTCTCGCTGCCGCTGCAGGCGTGTGCGCCGCAATCGGTACGGATGGCCGTCCGCTCCTAGGGGAGAGGCTCGGGGCAAACGCCCGAGGGCGGCACCCCCCTGGGAGTGGGGGTGCCGCCCTCGGTCTCAGGACGGTTGATCAACCAGAGGTCGATCAGAAGTCCATGTCACCGCCCGGCATGCCGCCCGGAGCGGCCGCGGCGGCCTTCTCCGGCTTGTCGGCGATGACGGCCTCGGTGGTGAGGAACAGCGCGGCGATGGAGGCCGCGTTCTGCAGCGCGGAGCGCGTCACCTTCGCCGGGTCGATGATGCCTTCGGCGATCAGGTCGACGTACTCGTTGGTCGCGGCGTTGAGGCCGTGACCGGTCGGCAGGTTGCGGACCTTCTCCGCCACGACGCCGCCCTCGAGGCCGGCGTTGATCGCGATCTGCTTCAGCGGGGCCTCCAGGGCCAGCTTCACGATCGCGGCACCCGTGGCCTCGTCGCCCGTCAGGTCGAGCTCGAGCTTCTCGAAGACCGAGGAGGCCTGCAGCAGGGCCACGCCACCACCGGCGACGATGCCCTCCTCGACGGCCGCCTTCGCGTTGCGAACGGCGTCCTCGATGCGGTGCTTGCGCTCCTTGAGCTCGACCTCGGTCGCGGCGCCGGCCTTGATGACGGCCACGCCGCCGGCCAGCTTCGCGAGGCGCTCCTGGAGCTTCTCGCGGTCGTAGTCCGAGTCGCTGTTCTCGATCTCGGCGCGGATCTGGTTGACCCGGCCGGCGACCTGGTCGCTGTCACCGGCACCGTCGACGATGGTGGTCTCGTCCTTGGTGATGACGACCTTGCGGGCGCGGCCCAGCAGGTCCAGGCCGGCGTTCTCCAGCTTGAGGCCGACCTCCTCGGAGATGACCGTGCCACCGGTGAGGATGGCGATGTCGCCGAGCATGGCCTTGCGGCGGTCACCGAAGCCCGGGGCCTTGACGGCAACGGACTTGAAGGTGCCACGGATCTTGTTGACGACCAGGGTCGACAGGGCCTCGCCCTCGACGTCCTCGGCGATGATCAGCAGCGGCTTGCCCGACTGCATGACCTTCTCCAGCAGCGGGAGCAGGTCCTTCACCGAGGAGATCTTGGAGTTGACGATCAGGATGTACGGGTCGTCCAGGGACGCCTCCATACGCTCCATGTCGGTGGCGAAGTACGCCGAGATGTAGCCCTTGTCGAAGCGCATACCCTCGGTGAGCTCCAGCTCCAGACCGAAGGTCTGGGACTCCTCGACGGTGATGACGCCTTCCTTGCCGACCTTGTCCATCGCCTCGGCGATGAGCTCGCCGATCTGGGTGTCGGCGGCGGAGATGGAGGCGGTGGAGGCGATCTGCTCCTTCGTCTCCACGTCCTTGGCCTGCTCGAGCAGGGCGCCGGAGACGGCCTCGACGGCCTTCTCGATGCCGCGCTTCAGAGCCATGGGGTTGGCGCCGGCCGCCACGTTGCGCAGGCCCTCGCGGACGAGCGCCTGGGCGAGAACGGTCGCGGTGGTCGTACCGTCACCGGCGACGTCGTCCGTCTTCTTGGCGACTTCCTTGACCAGCTCGGCGCCGATCTTCTCGTACGGGTCCTCGAGCTCGATCTCCTTGGCGATGGAAACACCATCGTTGGTGATCGTGGGGGCGCCCCACTTCTTCTCGAGGACGACGTTCCGGCCCTTGGGGCCAAGGGTGACCTTGACGGCGTCGGCGAGCTGGTTCATCCCGCGCTCGAGACCGCGCCGTGCCTCCTCGTCGAACGCGATGATCTTGGCCATGTGAAGTGGTCCTCCCGGACTGGGGTGGATTTCTCCGGACCGCGCTCGGCGCCCGCGACGGACGGCCTGCATGCCTTGTGGTTCCTTGCCCCACCTGGCCTGCGGACCTCACCGACCCGGTCCATAGTTGTCACTCTCACTCGTAGAGTGCTAACGCCAATGATTAGCACTCGCCCCCGTCGAGTGCAAGCGGCTCTCGCGGATCGCGGAGGGTGACAGGCACACGGACCCCGACACGCCGGAGGGCCCGTACCCAGTCATGGGTACGGGCCCTCCGTCACGTTGCTGCAGTCGGTCGGCGCTTCAGCCGGCCAAACGGACCATGTCCGCCTGCGGCCCCTTCTGACCCTGCGAGATCTCGAACTCGACCCGCTGGCCCTCCTCCAGGGTGCGGTAACCGTCCATCTGGATCGCGCTGTAGTGGACGAAAACATCCGCACCACCGTCGACCGCGATGAAGCCGTACCCCTTCTCCGCGTTGAACCACTTGACGGTGCCCTGAGCCATGCCTAACTCCCCTATTACTGGCCCTTGCACAGGACCGCACTTCGCGGACCCGGGTCAGACCTCGCCCACTGACAGGTGTGAGCGTGCGCCGGAACGCGTCGACCGCGGCTGAATGTATCTGTCCAACTGCCGTCTGCAACAGGTCAATCGGACGAGAATTCTGGGCAGGGCCGAAAGGACGATCCCCATGAATTCACTGGTTTCCCGGGCAAGTCGGGCCCACCAAAGCACGCATATGCCGCATCGAAGTCGAACACTTTGGCTGCTTCTTGTCGCGCGCGGGCGCATTCTCATATGCGTCTGGCACAAGCAGTGGAGGGGACTTCCCAACTCTACCGCGCTCAACCATGCAGAATTGCCCCCTCCGCTTAGCTTGCGGAGGGGGCAATTCTGTTAACACTGCGTGGCGATCACGGCTCCGGCACCGCGCCCGACGGTCAGCCTCCGGGAGACTTCCGGACGGTCAGCCTCCGGCACTGTGCTGGATGGTCAGCCTCCGGCACTGTGCTGGTTGGTCAGCCTCCGGCACTGTGCTGGTTGGTCAGCCTCCGGCGACGGCCGGGATGATCGAGACGCCCGCGCCGTCCGGCGTGGCCGTCTCCAGGCCCTGCTCGAAGCGGACGTCGTCGTCGTTGACGTACACGTTCACGAAACGGCGCAGCTTGCCCTGGTCGTCCAGGACCCGCGCCGCGATGCCCGCGTGGTTCTTCTCCAGGTCGGCGATGACTTCGGCGAGGGTCGCGCCCTCCGCCGGGACCTCGGCCTGGCCACCGGTGTAGGTGCGGAGGATGGTGGGGATGCGGACGTTGACGCTCATGCGAGGCCAGCCTCTCGGAAAGAGTCCAGGTTGGGGCGGATGACAGCGGACATACCCGTCGTGGGGGCCACCGCGTCGAGGGTCTTCAGGCCGTCACCCGTGTTGACGACGACCGTGGTGAGGGACGGGTCGATGACGCCTGCCTCGATCAGCTTCTTCGCCACGCCGAGCGTCGTGCCGCCGGCGGTCTCCGTGAAGATGCCCTCCGTGCGGGCCAGCAGCTTGATCGCGTCCACGATCTGCTCGTCGGTGACGTCCTCGACGGCTCCGCCGGTGCGCCGGCAGATGTCCAGGACGTACGGGCCGTCGGCCGGGTTGCCGATCGCCAGGGACTTCGCGATGGTGTCGGGCTTCTGCGGCTTGACCACGTCGTGGCCGGCCTTGAAGGCCACGGACACCGGGGAGCAGCCCTCGGCCTGGGCGCCGAAGATCTTGTAGGGCTTGTCCTCGACGAGGCCCAGCTTGATCAGCTCCTGCAGGCCCTTGTCGATCTTGGTGAGCTGGGAGCCGGAGGCGATGGGGATGACGATCTGGTCGGGGATCCGCCAGCCGAGCTGCTCGCAGATCTCGTACGCGAGCGTCTTCGACCCCTCGCCGTAGTACGGACGCAGATTGACGTTGACGAAGCCCCAGCCCTCGCCCGCCGGGTCGCCGATGAGCTCGGAGCAGAAGCGGTTGACGTCGTCGTAGTTGCCCTCGATACCGACGAGCTCCCCGCCGTAGACCGCGGCCATGATGACCTTGCCCTGCTCCAGGTCGTGCGGGATGAACACGCAGGAGCGGAAGCCGGCCCGGGCCGCGGCGGCGCCGACCGCACCCGCCAGGTTGCCGGTGGAGGAGCAGGAGAGCGTGGTGAAGCCGAAGGCGCGGGCGGCCTCCAGGGCCTGGGCGACGACCCGGTCCTTGAAGGAGTGGGTCGGGTTGCCGGAGTCGTCCTTGACGAAGAGCTTGCCGGTGTCGACGCCCAGCTCGCGGGCGAGGTTGTCGGCCTTGACGAGCTTGGTCCAGCCCGGGTTCAGGTTCGGCTTGCTCGCCACGTCGGCGGGGACGGGGAGCAGCGGCGCATAGCGCCAGATGTTCTCGGGACCGTTCTCGATCCGCTTGCGCAGGGCTTCCGGGTCGCCGCTCGGCAGGTCGTACGCGACTTCGAGCGGCCCGAAACAGATCTCGCAGGCGAAGATCGGGCCGAGCGCGAACCGCTCGCCGCATTCGCGGCAGGAGAGCCCGGAGGCGGGGCCGAGATCAACAGAGTGGGTGGTGGTGGCAACGGTCTGCACAGCCATGGAGGCGAGGCCCTTTCTCCTCATCTTCCTCGCGGCGCATCTCGCCACGAGACGGAATTGGCACCTTCCCTAGCCGGGGCCTCGCGCGAGTGTCGTATGACGTGCGACGAGAACCGGCTGGAGGGTTGCCGGGGCTTCAACGGGCCGTGTCCCTCTGCCCCTCTGGATGAGCGGTATTCGATTGTTCGCGAGAGGACCCCCGACATGCGACGGCCGTTCGCGTTGTTCAAGACTGTAACCGAACCCCCGGACGCTTGAGATGGTCGTCCGATCCGCGAGATGGAGATCAAGTGCTGGAAGAGGTGGAGCGCTGGCTGGCCCGGCGGTCCTGGTCGGTGGCGGACCGCCCCTTGGACCAGCTGCTGGCCGCCAAGAAGAGCATCACGGTCAGCGTGGTGCTCCCTGCTCTGAACGAGGAGCCGACGGTCGGGGAGATCGTCGCCGTGATCCGGCGCGAGCTGATGTCGGAGGCGGTCCCGCTCGTGGACGAGCTGGTGGTCGTCGACTCGGGGTCGACGGACCGTACCGCCGAGGTGGCCGCGGCGGCCGGGGCGCGCGTGGTGCACCGGGACGCGATACTCCCGCGCATACCGGCGCTGCCCGGCAAGGGCGAGGTGCTGTGGCGCTCGCTGCTGGTGACCGGCGGCGACATCGTCTGCTTCGTGGACGCGGACCTGAGGGAGTTCTCCGCGGACTTCGTCTCCGGGATCGTCGGCCCGCTGCTGACCGAGCCGGACGTGCAGTTCGTGAAGGCGATGTACGAGCGGCCGCTCGGGACCACCGATGCCGACGCGCTCGCCTCCGGCAGGACCGGGCAGGGCGGCCGGGTGACGGAGCTGGTGGCGCGTCCGCTGCTCAATCTGCACTGGCCACAGCTGGCCGGGTTCGTCCAGCCGCTCGGCGGTGAGTACGCGGCGCGGCGCTCGCTGCTGGAGCGGCTGCCGTTCCCGGTGGGGTACGGGGTGGAGCTCGGGCTGCTGGTGGACGCGCTGCACACGGTGGGCCTGGACGCGCTGGCGCAGGTGGACGTGGGCGTACGGCTGCACCGGCACCAGGACAGCCAGGCGCTGGGCCGGATGGCGGCGGCGATCTACCGTACGGCCCAACTGCGGCTGTCCCGGGGCCACCTGGTGCGTCCGGCGCTGACCCAGTTCGAGCGCGGCGAGGACGGGTTCGTACCGCGGACCCATCCGGTGGACACCGAGGAGCGGCCGCCGATGATGGAAATCCCCGAGTACGCGGAGTATGCGAAGCGGGCCGGGCGGCGTAACACGGGCGCGGCGTAGCCGGCACAGTCGGTCGTATTGTCTAAATTTCGCATTTATGGGCTGTACGAGACTCATGGGCGCTTGGCGCCAGAACTCCAGGTTGCCCCGTTTCGTCGGGGCCCTGACGGTCATCGCGGCCGTCACCACCGTCTCGACCGGAATGGCCGGGCCGACCGCTCCGCTCTCCCCCGGCCGGGCCGTCACCGACAGCGGTTCCTCCTTCGAGAAGCGCTACGAAGCCTCGCTGTACGGCGACTTCACCACCATCGGCAACACCGTGCTCGGCTGTCCGGAGGCACCCGGCGACATGGCCGCCCGGTGCGCGCTCGCCGCCGCCGGGCAGAACGAGGACGGCAACAGCAGCTTCGACCTGCGGCGGCTCAACACCGCCGGGATGTCGCCCGACCACGGTTCGAGCACCGGCCAGGTCCGCATCCCGCCGGGTGCGCGCGTCGTGTACGCGCGGCTGTTCTGGGGCGGCAACGACGGTACGTACCGCACCGCGGGGGGTGCCACACTGGCGCGCTGCGAGGGCTCGGGCGCCGACGCCGCCCTGTCGCCCGGCGACCCGCTCGACTCCACGCCCTCGATCGGCGTCAACGATGCCCATGCGGTCGAGGTCGACGCCGAGCACCTGGTCAGGGACCCGGACTCGATCCGTGGAGCGCACTACTACAGCGGCGAGGCCGACGTCACCGACGCCTTCGCCGGCATCACCGGATCGAGTGACCCGCTGCCGGTCGCGGTCGGCGGCATCTGGGCCCCGGCCGGCCGGGGCTGTGCCGCGGGCTGGTCGCTCACCGTCGTCCACGCGTACGACGCCCCGAACGAGGAGCACGCCCCGGAGCGGCGCAACGTCTACGTCTACGGCGGCCACGCCCTGCAGCGCTCCGCCTCGCCCGCCACCACCGTCCCGGTGAAAGGCTTCTACCGGTCCGGTGGCCAGGTCCGCGCGTCCGTCACGGCGTACGGCGGCGACTGGGGCACCACGGGCGACCGCTTCCGTGTCGGCGGCCGGTACGTGACCGAGAAGGACACCGGGAGCAACGGCAACTTCTTCGCGGGCACCGCCGACGGCGCCGTGGCCCCGCACCTGCGCAACAACCTGAGCATCGACGCGAAGGAGTTCGACGTCCCGGAGGGCGCGATCGCGCCCGGCGCCACGTCCACCACGCTCGCCTTCGCAACGGACGACGACGCGTATGTGCCGTCGGCCCTCGCCCTGTCCGTGCCGGTGCCCGAGCTGGCGATCACGAAGACGGCGTCGGCGAAGACGGCCGGTCCCGGGGACACCGTGACGTTCACCGTCACCGCGAAGAACACCGGCAAGCGCAATTACCGGAACGCCAGGTTCACCGACGATCTCACCGGCGCCCTCGACGACGCCTCCTACGACGGCGACGGCAGGGCGACCCTCGGGAAGGTCGCCTACGAGGAGCCCGAGCTCTCGTTCACCGGCGACATCCCGGCCGGGAAGACGGCGACCGTGACGTACTCGGTCACCGTCGACGCCGAGGTGGGCGGGGACGGCAGGCTCGGCAGCAGCGTCACGGCGGACTCGCCGCGGTCCAACTGCGACGAGGGCAGCACCGACACGAAGTGCGCGGTGGCACCCGTGGTCAGCGGGGCGCCGAGGCCGGCGCCACTGGCCGGCCCGGGCCAGGAGGAGGAACAGGGCGAGGCGCAGGACCAAGGAGACGAGCAGGGACAGGGCGACGGGCGGGAGAAGGCCATGGGCGCCGCCGCCCCGGACCGGCGCGGCTCAGCCCCGGGCCTGCGGCAGCAGGACGAGCCGGGGGCCGGTCGGCAGGCTTCCGGAGCACCGGCGGCCCCTGACGCCTCTGGCACCTCTGACGCTCCTGGCACCTCTGACGCCTCTGACAACGGCGCCGCCGGCAGCCGCGGCGAAATGGCGGAAACCGGCCACAACAGCGAGCGGCTGTGGCTGCTCGGCGGAGTCGCGCTGGCGCTCGCCGCGGCAGGAGCCATCGCACTCGCCGCGACCCGCGGCCGAGGCAACTGAACGAGTGACCGTGTGGCCGGACTCCGCCGACGGAGTCCGGCCGCACGTTTGAGCGGATACGTGACGGGCTAGGTTCGCGACATGGTCTCCGAGCACTCCGTCTCCGAGCACGCCGCCCACGTACTCGTCGCCTCCAACCGCGGCCCCGTCTCGTACGCCTTCCGCGAGGACGGCACGCTCGACGCCCGGCGCGGCGGCGGCGGGCTGGTCTCCGGCCTGTCGGCGATCGGCCCCGACGCGGGCGCCCTGTGGGTGTGCGCGGCGCTCGGCGACGGCGACCGCGAGGCGGTGCGACGCGGCGTGGGCGAGCCGGGCGTCCGGATGCTCGACATCGACCCGGACATCCACGCGGACGCGTACAACGGCATCGCGAACTCGGTGCTGTGGTTCGTGAACCACATGCTGTACCAGACCCCGCTGGAGCCGGTCTTCGACACGGAGTTCCGGCGGCAGTGGGTCGCGTACCGCACGTACAACCGCGCCTTCGCGGAGGTGCTGGCGGCGGAGGCGGCGCCCGGGGCTGTCGTGCTGATCCAGGACTACCACCTGGCGCTCACGCCGGGGATGCTCCGCGAGCACCGCCCCGACCTGCGGATCGGGCACTTCTCGCATACGCCGTGGGCACCGCCGGAGTACTTCCGGATGCTGCCGGACGACATCGCGGAGGAGCTGCTCCTGGGAATGCTGGGCGCGGACCGGCTGGGGTTCCTGACCTCCCGGTGGGCGCAGACGTTCATGCGGACCTGCCCTTCGGTGCTGGGCCCGTACGACGTGGTGCCGTCCTGGCCGAAGGACCAGGCGCCCAGTGTCACGGTCCGCGGCCCGGGGCCCGCCCGCGGACGGACGTGGATCGGGGTGCACGGGCTGGGCGCGGACGCCGAGTTCCTGCGGCGCCGCTCGCACGAGCCGGACGTCACGGAACGGATGGCCGCCCTGCGCGAGCAGATCGGCCCGGGACGGAAGACGATCGTCCGGGTGGACCGGACCGAGCTGTCCAAGAACATCGTGCGCGGGCTGCTGGCCTACCGGACGCTGCTCGACGAACACCCGGAGTGGTGTGAGCGGGTGGTGCACGTCGCGTTCGCGTATCCGTCGCGTCAGGACCTCGCCGTCTACCGCGACTACACGGCGGAGGTCTCCCGGGTCGCCGAGGAGATCAACGCCCAGTACGGCACGTCCGGCTGGACGCCGGTCGTCCTGCACGTCAAGGACGACTTCGCGCGCTCGCTGGCCGCGTACCGGATCGCGGACGTCGCCCTCGTCAACCCGATCCGGGACGGGATGAACCTGGTCGCCAAGGAGATCCCGGTCGTCTCGGACGCGGGGTGCGCGCTGGTGCTGTCGCGGGAGGCCGGGGCGTACGAGGAGCTGCACGAGGAGGCGATCGCCGTGAACCCGTTCGACGTCACGGGCACGGCCGCCGCGCTGCACCAGGCGCTGACGATGCCGGACGGCGAACGGGCCGAGCGCACCAAGCGGCTGGCCGCCGCGGCGACCGCGCTGCCGCCGCAGCAGTGGTTCCTCGACCAGCTACACGCGCTGCAGGCGCTCGGCGAGGGCGGCGAGGAAGCCGACGACTTCGCCGGGTCCTGACAGCAGCAGATCGGCGCGCTCGGCCAGCTCCGGCACCTCCGTGCTGCCGCTGCACACGAGCAGACCGGGCACCCCGTCCGAGCGGAGCTTCTCCACGGTGGCGAAGGCGGCGAGGTCGCCGAGGTCGTCGCCCGCGTAGAGGACGGCTCCGGCGTTCGTCTCGCGTACGTAGTCGGCGAGCGCGATGCCCTTGTCGGTGCCGGGCGGGCGCAGTTCCAGGACCAGCCGGCCCGGCTCCACGATCAGCCCGTTGCGGGCGGCCAGCTCGGTGATCGGCCCGCGCAGCGCCTCGAACGCGGCCTGCGGGTCGGCCGCGCGCCGCGTGTGCACGGCGACCGCGCGCCCTTTCTCCTCGATCCAGGTGCCCTGCCAGGCCCCGATCTCATCGAGGAACCCCGGCAGCTCGGCCCGTACGGCCGCGACGCCCGGGTGCGGGGCGGAGGCGTGGACGGTGCCGCTGACGGCGTCCCACCGCTCGGCCCCGTAATGCCCGAGCACCACGAGATGCTCCAGCTCGTCGACCCCGGCGAAACCTCCGTACCGCACGGCGACCCCCGCCGGCCGTCCGGTCACCACGGCGACGGACCGGACGCACGGCGCGAGTGCGGCCAGCGCCGGCACGGCACCCGGGTGCGCCCTGGCCTGCTCCGGGTCCGGCACGATCTCGGCCAGTGTCCCGTCGAAGTCCAGCGCGACCACGCTGTCCTGCGGTCGTCCGAGAATCGCGGCGAGCCCGTCGCGCCCGGCGGGTGTGGTCGGCTCCGGCAGTGCGTCCGAGTAGCTGCCCATGCCCCGACCCTATCGACGCGCTCCCCGCTCAGCTACGGCGCGCGCCATCGCCTTTCGCGCTGCGCGTCATCGCCTTTCGCGCTGCCCGTCACGGACGCGGCGCAGGCGGTTGACCGTCACCGGGTCGTGGGCCAGCGCGCGCGGGTCGTCCAGGAGGGCGTTCAGGAGCTGGTAGTAGCGGGTCGGGGAGATGCCCAGGTCTTCCCGTATCGCCCGCTCCTTCGCGCCCGGCCCGGGCCAGGAGGCGCGCTCGACGGCGAGGACGGCGCGGTCCCGGTCGGAGAGGTCCGGGCCGGAGGGGTCCCGGCCGGAGAGGTCGTCGGTCATATCAGCAACATAATGGGCCGTCCGGACAGTGCGACGGCCCTGGCGGCTACTCGTCCGCCTCGGCCTGGGCCGCGTCGTTCGCGATCCTGCCCAGCACCGCCGACGGCTCGCCGCCGCGCTCGACGGCCTTGCCGATGTTCTGCTTCACGCTGGCGCTGACCTTCGCCCACGACATCTCACCGGACGGATACAGCTCCGAGGACGGCAGCGCCTCCAGGAACGGCCGCAGGTCCTGGTGCCTGTCGTCCGCCGCCATCTCCTCGCTCGCGCTGACCGTGACCGGCAGGATGTCGTAGCGGTCCGAGAACTCCAGCACGTTCTTGTCGCTGTACGCGAAGTCGAGGAAGCGGCCGATCTCCTTGCGGTGACCGTTCTGCTTGAAGGCCATCATCCAGTCGGCCACGCCCATCGAGGCCCTGGACTTGCCCTCCTTGCCGGGCATCGGCACCATGCCGACCTTCACGCCCTTCGCCTCGGCCTGCTGCATGAGCGTCGGGTGGCCGTTGAGCATGCCGACCTCACCGCGCGTGAACGCCTCGAAGGCCTGCGCGCGGTCCAGCTTCCCCGGCGGGACCGGCCCGGTCAGCTTCGGGGTGACAAGGTTGTCCTTCAGCCAGGTGAAGGTCTTGATGTTGTCCTGGGAGTCGATCGCGTACGCGCCGCCGTTGTTGTTCCGGTAGCCGCCACCCCCGCTCAGCATCCAGATCATCGCCTCGGCCTGGGACTCCTCGGAGCCGAGCGGCAGTGCGAAGGGGTACTTCACCCCGCGCGCCTTCAGCTTCTCCGCCGCGCCGCGGAGCTCGTCCCAGCTGCCGGGCGCCTTGACGCCCGCGTCCGCGAAGAGCTTCTCGTTGAAGAACAGCAGGCGGGTGCTGGCCGCGAACGGCAGCCCGTACTGGACCCGGCCGGCCTGGCCGGCCGCGCTGAGCAGGGGCAGGAAGTTCGCCTGCGTGGGGATGGAGACCAGCTCGTCCGCGCGGTACAGCTTGCCCTGGTCCGCGTAGTCGGCGTACGCGCCGATCTGGGCGACGTCCGGCGCGTGGCCGTCGGCCACCATCTCGGCGACCTTCCGGTCGACGTCCTTCCATGAGTGGACGTCGACGTCGACCTTGATCCCGGGGTTCTCCGACTCGAACTCGCGGGCGAGGTCGTCCCAGTACTTCTGGGAGGAGTTGGCCGCGCTGTTGCCGTAGTCGGCGGCCACGAGCTTGAGGGTGACCTCGCCCGACGTGCCGGAGGTCCCGCACCCCGCCAGGACCGCTGTCATGCCGAATGCGACTCCTGCCGCGATCAGACCGAAGAAGCGCCGCTGCACGCTCTGTCCCCACCCTTGTTCTGCTGGCTCCGTTAAAGGTAGAGGTCTACACCACATGGCCGGAGATTGGAAAACACGACCGGTCACGCGGCTTTGTATGCGGGCGCAACAATCCGAGTAGTGGACTAGACCTTTCATGGGTCCACGCGCGAGACTGTACGCGTGAGACACGTCATCGCCCTCGATGTGGGCGGCACCGGGATGAAGGCCGCCCTGGTCGGGGCGGACGGGGCACTGCTCCACGAGGCACGCCGCGCGACCGGAAGGGGGCGCGGGCCGCAGGCCGTCGTCGAGACGATCCTCGGCTTCGCCGCCGAGCTGCGCGCGTACGGCGAGGAGCGGTACGGGGAGAGCGCCGCGGCCGCCGGGGTCGCCGTACCGGGCATCGTCGACGCCGGGAACGGGATCGCGGTGTACGCCGCGAACCTCGGCTGGCGCGATGTGCCCCTGCGCGCCCTGCTCGGCGAACGGCTCGGCGGCGTGCCCGTCGCCCTCGGCCACGACGTCCGCGCCGGCGGCCTCGCCGAGGGCCGCATCGGTGCGGGCCGCGGCGCCGACCGGTTCCTGTTCGTACCGCTCGGCACCGGGATCGCCGGGGCCATCGGCATCGGCGGCACCATCGAGGCCGGCGCGCACGGCTGCGCGGGCGAGATCGGCCACGTCGTCGTCCGGCCCGGCGGCCCGGAGTGCGGCTGCGGACAGCGCGGCTGCCTGGAGACGCTCGCCTCGGCCTCGGCCGTGTCCCGGGCCTGGGCGGCGGCGAGCGGTGACCCCGAGGCGGACGCGGCGGACTGCGCCAAGGCCGTCGCGTCGGGTGACGCGGCCGCCGTGGACGTCTGGCAGGGCGCCGTCGACGCGCTCGCGGACGGGCTGGTCACCGCGCTCACCCTGCTGGACCCGCGCACGCTGATCATCGGTGGCGGGCTCGCCGAGGCGGGGGAAACCTTGTTCACACCACTGAGGGCCGCGGTGGAAGCACGCGTGACCTTCCAGAAGCTGCCCGCGATCGTCCCGGCGGCCCTCGGGGACACCGCCGGATGCCTGGGCGCGGGTCTCCTCGCCTGGGACCTGCTCGACACGGAGGTAACCGCCTGATGGCCGACCGCATGGTTCTCACGGGCGCCCGGGTGGTGCTGCCCACCGGCATCCTCGAGAACGGACGGGTGATCGTCGAGGGGACCCGGATCGCCGGGCACGCCCCCACTGACGCCCCCGCAGTCGACCTCACCGGGCACTGGGTCGTCCCCGGGTTCGTGGACATGCACAACCACGGCGGCGGCGGCGCCTCCTTCACCTCCGGCACCGCGGAGGACGTGCTCACGGGCGTCCGTACGCACCACGAGCACGGCACCACCACCCTGGTCGCCTCCACGGTCACCGGCGACATGGACTTCCTCACCCACCGGGCCGGGTTCCTCTCCGAGCTCGTCGAGCAGGGCGACCTGGCGGGGATCCACTTCGAGGGGCCGTTCATCTCCCCCTGCCGCAAGGGCGCGCACAGCGAGCAGTTGCTGCGCGACCCGGACCCGTCCGAGGTGCGCAAGCTGATCGATGCCTCCCGCGGCGCGGCGAAGATGGTCACCCTCGCCACCGAACTGCCCGGCGGCATCGAGTCCGTACGACTGCTCGCCGAGCACGGCGTGATCGCGGCGATCGGGCACACCGACGCCACGTACGAGCAGACCGTCGAGGCCATCGACGCGGGCGCCACCGTCGCCACGCACCTCTTCAACGCGATGCCGGCGCTCGGCCACCGCGCCCCGGGCCCGATCGCCGCGCTGCTGGAGGACGAGCGGGTCACCGTCGAGCTGATCAACGACGGCACGCATCTGCACCCGGCGGCACTGGAGCTGGCGTTCCACCGGGCGGGCCCGGCCCGGGTCGCCTTCATCACGGACGCGATGGACGCGGCGGGCTTCGGCGACGGCGTCTACCACCTCGGCCCGCTGGAGGTCGAGGTCAAGGACGGCGTCGCGCGGCTGGCGGAGGGCGGTTCGATCGCCGGGTCGACGCTCACGCTGGACACCGCGTTCCGGCGCGCCGCGACGATCGACCGGCTGCCCGTGCAGGACGTCGTCCAGGCGATCTCGGCCAACCCGGCCCGGTTGCTCGGCGTGTACGACAAGGTCGGCTCGCTGGAGCCGGGCAAGGACGCCGATCTGGTGGTGCTGGACGGGGAGTTCGGGCTCAAGGGAGTGATGCGCAAGGGCGCATGGGTGGTCGAACCGTAAGCACGTCGTGACGCGCGTCGACGCGCGCGGGCGAACGCGGGCGGGCCAGCGCGGGCGAACGCGCGGGGTGCCGCGCACCGCCATCCAGGGCCGCGCCGGGCGGTTGGCCGACTGAGGTCTGGGCCAACCGCCTTCTTTTTGGCATGATCAGGACCCGTCCGACGAAGGCAAGCGCATACTCCGGGGGTGTCAGAGGTGATCCTGACGGTCACGCTGAACGCCGCCCTCGACCTCACCTACCGGGTCCCCGCGCTCGTCCCGCACGCCTCCCACCGGGTCACCGAGGCCCGCGAACGCCCCGGCGGCAAGGGCCTGAACGTCGCACGCGTGCTGGCGGCGCTGGGGCACGAGGCGGTCGTCACCGGCTTCGCGGGCGGCGCGACCGGCGGGGTCCTGCGCTCACTGCTGGCCGGGCTGCCGGTGCGCGACGCGCTCGTCCCGGTCGCCGGCGACACCCGCCGTACGCTCGCCGTGGTCGACGCGGCGAGCGGGGACACCACCCAGTTCAACGAGCCCGGCCCGCTCGTCACGCCCGAGGAATGGGCCGCGTTCCTCAGCAGGTACGACGCGCTGCTGGGCGACGCCGACGCCGTCGCGCTGTGCGGCAGCCTGCCGCCGGGGATCCACGTCGGCGCCTACGCCGACCTGATCCGCCGGGCGCGGGCCGCGGGCGTCCCGGCGCTGCTGGACACCAGCGGCGAACCGCTGCGCCGCGGTATCGCGGCCCGCCCCGACCTGGTCAAGCCGAACGCGGACGAACTCGCCCAGCTCACCGGCTCCCGCGAGCCGCTTCGCGCGACCCACGACGCCCGCCGCCGCGGCGCCCGCACCGTGGTCTCCTCCCTCGGCGCGGACGGCATCCTCGCCGCCACGCCCGACGGCACCTGGCAGGCCGCCCCGCCCGCGAAGGTCCTCGGCAACCCGACCGGCGCCGGCGACTCGGCCGTCGCGGGCCTCCTCTCCGGCCTGGTCGAGTCCCTCCCCTGGCCGGACCGGCTCACCCGCGCGGTGGCACTGGCGACGGCGACGGTCCTGGCCCCGACGGCCGGCGACTTCGACCGGTCGTCGTACGAGGACCTGCTCCAGCGCATCACGGTGACGGAGCACGCACCCGCGGCGTGACGACGACGGGCCGCCGTCCCTCGGGGACGACGGCCCGTACGTGTCCGTCTCCGGCGGCCAGGGCTCAGACCCTAGCTCTTGACCTGTCCCTGCTTGAGGGACACCTGGTCAAGGAGCGCCTCACACTGATCACCCTGCTCGCAGGAGATCTTGAGCGTGTTCGCGCCCTTCTTGAGGTTCACGTAGGCGTATGTGTGGGTCCAGCCCTTCTCCCACTCGCCGTTCTTGGCCCTCGCGAAGTTCGACATGTTGATCGAGCGGGGCTGTCCGTCGTTGATCGTGAGCGAGGTCTTCGCATCCTTGCCCGGCACGCTGTAGGTGATGAACAGCGTGTACTCGCCGTCGGCCGGAATGTTCACCGACCAGCTGGCCGAGCCGCCCACACCGTTGAACATCACATACGCGCCGTCCGCGCCCTTCGCGCCCTTGATGTCGCGCGCCAGGGCCGCCGGCGGACCGAGCTTGAGCGTCGCAGCGTCCTGCTTCGGCAGATCGGCCGGCTTCTCCTCGGCGTCCTTGGACGGGTCGTCGCTCGGCTTCACCTCGTCGGCGGGCGCACTGCTGTCCGTGGCCTGCGGGGACTTCTTGTCGTCGTTGCCGCTGGTCAGCACGGCCGCGCTGATACCGATGACGACGACGGCGACCACGGCGATCGCCCCGATGAGCAGACCCTTGGTGTTGGGCCCGCGGCCACGGCCACCCCCGCCCTGGCCCAGCGGGACCTGGCGGGTGGTGGCAGCACCGCCCGGGTACGTCTCCGGCGCCGCGTACTGGGGGCTGGGCTGCTGCGCGTACTGCTGCTGGTGCGGGACCTGGCCGTACTGCTGCTGCGGCTGCGCCGGCGGATGCCCGTACTGGCGCTCGCCGACCGTCCTGACCTGGTTGTACGACGTTCTGGGCACGCCGGGCTGCGCGGCGGGACCGGGGTAGCCGTAGCCGCCCTGGCGGGGAGGTGTGGCACCCGCCTGCTGCCCGTCCGCGTACAGATAGCCGAACGGATCGTCGTCCTCGGGCGTGCTCGCGCCGTTGTTCCCGGCCGTCATCCCTGGTCACTCCTATCCATGCTCGCCAGCCGTCGCCGACCGGCCGAGCCTACCCCGTTTGAGCAACTCCAAGGACGGCCCGTGGCCCCCGTCCGGTTCCCGGTCGACGGCTATCCGGCCCGCCTGTGGACCTTCGCCCTGGACCGTTTCTCGATGTACATCCGCTGGTCAGCGGACTGAAGTACCTCTTCTACCGACATTCCGCACACCGCCCAGCCGATCCCGAAGCTCGCTCCGACCCGGACCGCCCGGCCGTCCACCCGGATCGGCGGGATGATCGCGTTCCGCAGGCGTACGGCCAGGTCGGCGGCGTCCGCCGCACCGAGGCCGTCGGCGAGAACGACGAATTCGTCACCTCCGAGCCGCGCGACGGTATCCCCGTCGCGTACGCCGGTGGTGAGCCGGCGCGCGACTTCGATGAGGACGGCGTCGCCGGTGTTGTGCCCGAAGCGGTCGTTGATCGACTTGAAGCCGTCCAGATCGCAGAAGAGGACGGCGAGGCCCTTCGTGCCGTCGTCGGTGTCGCCGTCCATGGCCGGGGCGATGGCATGCACATGGTGGTCGTAGGGGCCGCCGGGCGCCGTGGCGTCGAAGTCGAAGCCCTCGGTACGGAAGCGGTGCTCGTCGGCGCTGCCGCCGTCCTCATATCCCGAGCTGTATCCCGGCACGTAGCCGTTCTCTCCGTAACCGCTCTCGCCGTAGCCGTTCTCCGCGGGGCCGTTCCCGTTCTCGTAGGGCCGCTCGTATGCGAGGGCTCCGACGGCCGTGCCGCCGCCCTGCCGGGCCGGCTGCGGGCGCTCGCACAGCCGGGCGCTGAGCCGGGCGCGCAGCTCCGCGTTGTTGGGCAGGCCGGTCAGCGAGTCATGGCTGGCCCGGTGGGCGAGGTGCAGCTCGTGGCGCTTGCGCTCCTCGATGTCCTCGACGTGCGTGAGCAGGAACCGGGGGCCGTCGGCGGTGTCCGCGACGACGGAGTTGCGCAGCGAGACCCAGAGGTACGTGCCGTCCCTGCGGCCCAGCCGCAGCTCCGCCCGGCCGCCCTCGGCGGACGTACGGAGGAGGGTGCCGATGTCCTCGGGGTGGACGAGATCGGCGAAGGAGTAGCGGCGCATCGCGGACGCGGGCCGGCCGAGCAGCCGGCACAGGGCGTCGTTGGTGCGCAGCAGCCGGCCGTGCTGGTCGCCGCCCATCTCGGCGATGGCCATCCCGCTCGGGGCGTACTCGAACGCCTGACGAAACGACTCCTCACTGGCGCGCAGGGCTTGCTGTTCGCGCTCCAGACGGACGAGGGCGCGCTGCATGTTTGCTCTCAGCCGGGCGTTGCTGATCGCAATCGCGGACTGCGAGGCGTACATCTGGAGCGCTTCCTGGCCCCAGGCGCCGGGCCGGCGGCCGTTGCGCGGCTTGTCGACCGAGATGACGCCGAGGAGTTCCTGTCCGCCGCCCGATGCGTACATGGGGGCGTAAAGCCGGTCCTGCGGGTGCCACTCGTCCTCGAAGCGTGGCTCGGGTCCCTCCGTGTACCACTGCGGAACGTCGTCCTCCAGCAGCACCCAGCCCTCGGTGTGCGGTATGAACCGCAGCTCACCCCAGGCCTCGCCCATGCCGAGGCGGCGCTCCCAGGAGGCACGGGAACCGACCCGGCCGGTGATCAGGGCTTCTGCCGCGGAGTTCCCGGCGAAGGCGGCGACGACGAGGTCCCCGTCGGGGCGTACGAGATTGACGCAGGCCAGCTCGTACCCGAGACCGGCCACGATGCCGTTGGCCACGGTCTGCAGCGTGTCCGCCAGGCTGCGCGCCGTGTTGAGATCCGCCACGACCTGATGCAGCTGCCGCAGGGTCGCAAGACGGACGTACGGCTCCGACTCGGTCTCCATTGCTCGCTCTCCCCGAGACCTCGAACAGCTGACTCCAGGCTTCTCATCGGCTCTGTCGGTGCACCGGGTCGGTGCAGTGTCTCCGCCACTGAATCACAGCGAGCTGTCCACCCGGTACACAGGGTCAACAAATACTGCGCTCTGTGACTCAAGTCACAAGAGATGATGAAGAGGGTCATCGGGGTCGCGGGGGCGTTCCACCGCTTCTTGAACGCAAATTCGGACAGGTCCCGCCGGTCCGGAGTCCTAGGACCTGGATGGTCCCCCGGCCCGATGTGGCGGAGCGGGGACGAGATTAGCGTTCCGGTCGTGCTGCAGACGACCCCCACCCCGAGTACCGAGACGATCCCCCATCCTGAGGGGGTGAGCAACGACGAGTTCCGTGCCGCGATGTCACGGCTGGCCGCCGGAGTGGTGCTGGTGACGGCGCACGAACCGCCCCTGAGCGAGGACGGCCCGCGCGGCGACGACGTCGGCATGACCGCGACGGCGTTCATGTCGGTCTCCCTCGACCCGCCGCTCGTCCTGGTCAGTCTGCGCAACGGCTCACGCATGGACGACCTGCTGGCCGAACAGCCGATGTGGGGGGTCTCCGTGCTCTCCGAGAGCCAGCGGCACATCGCGGGCCGGTTCGCGATGAAGGGCCGCATCAGTGACCGGCTCCTCTTCGAGGACATCGCGTACACCCGCGGCGAGCGGTGCGGTGCGCCGCTCGTCGGCGGCGCGCTCGCGGTCATGGAATGCCGTACGGAACAACGCATCGAGGCGGGCGACCACACGCTCGTGATCGGCCGCGTCCTGAGCGTCGGCCTTCCGAGCGCGGACGGCGGCCCGCTGACGTACTTCCGGGGGCGGTACCGGCATCTGGGCTGAGCCTGGCGCCACCGGGGAACCCGGAGGGACAGGGCCCGGGGGCCGGAGGACCGGGGCGGGGGTCGGGGGCGGGAACGACGGGGGCCAGGGCGCGAGGGACGGGGGCGCGCGGCCCGCGTCACCAATCGCGTGCGCTGCGGCCGCGCTTCGTCTCCGAGCGCTGCTTCTTCTCGCGCAGGCGGCGCTCGTTGATGCCGCGCGGGATCTTCGTCGGGCGCCGCGGACGGGGCGGCGGCGCCGTGGCCTCCGCGAGGAGCGCGGCGAGCCTGACCGCCGCCGCCTCACGGTTGCGCCACTGGGAGCGGTGCTCCGACGCCCGTACGGTGATCACGCCACCGCTCAGCCGGGACGCCAGCCGCTCCAGCGCACGGTGTTTCCACACCTCGGGCAGCGCCCGCGTCGACGCGACGTCGAAGCGGAGCTCCACCTGCGAGTCGCTCGTGTTGACATGCTGGCCGCCGGGTCCCGACGACCGCGAGAAACGCCACATGAGCTCGGCCTCCGGGAGGGAGACGGAGCCGCGGATGCGATAGGGCCCGGACATGTGTCCCATGGTCGCGTCCGTGAGCGACCCGCGTCACCTTCTTTTCACGAGGGAACCTGTTCTTTCCACCAGGGAACCTGGCGGTCCTCCGCCCGCGTTATGGAGGGTGACGGTAGCTTCGGGGCACGACAGCACCACACAGCACGACGCAGCACGACCCACGAAGCCCGACCGCACTGCACTCGACCAGGAAAGGGACCTCCCCATGGCTGTAAGCCTGTCCAAGGGCGGCAACGTCTCGCTCACCAAGGAGGCACCGGGCCTGACCGCCGTCACGGTGGGCCTCGGCTGGGACGTCCGTACGACCACCGGCACCGACTTCGACCTCGACGCCTCCGCGATCGCGGTCAACCCGGGCGGAAAGGTCTTCTCCGACGGCCACTTCGTCTTCTTCAACAACAAGTCGACGCCGGACCAGACCATCGTCCACACGGGTGACAACCGCACGGGCGAGGGCGGCGGCGACGACGAGCAGATCAACGTCAACCTGGCGGGCCTGCCTGCCGACGTCGACAAGATCGTCTTCCCGGTCTCCATCTACGACGCCGAGAACCGCAGCCAGAACTTCGGCCAGGTGCGCAACGCGTACATCCGCATCGTCAACCAGGCCGGCGGCTCCGAGATCGCCCGCTACGACCTGAGCGAGGACGCCGCCACCGAGACCGCCATGGTCTTCGGCGAGCTGTACCGCAACGGCGCGGAGTGGAAGTTCCGCGCGGTCGGCCAGGGTTACGCCTCGGGCCTGGTCGGCATCGCCCAGGACTTCGGCGTGAACGTCTGACGCGGGTCCCCGCACACCCCGAAGGCCTCGGCCGCCGTCCCGGCCGGGGCCTTCGGCATGCCCCGGGGGCGCTCGCATACGTCCTGGCGGGCCCTCGGCATCCGTGCGTACGCCGTTCGTGCGTACGCACCTCCGGCCCGCGCGGCATGATCGAGACGTGATCCTCGAACCGCTGGCGCCGAAGGAGGCGGGCGCCCTGCCCGGGCCCCTGCTCACCGAACTCACCGCGCTCTACGCCTCGAACCGCGCCTTCCAGCAGCTCAGCGGGGACTTCCCGGACCCGGACGACATCCGGCCCGAGCAGGTCGCCGCCGCGCTCGCCGACGAGTTGGCGCACCCCGCGGCGCAGGTGCTGCTCGCCCGCTCGGAAGGGCGGCTGGTCGGCGTCGCGGTGACGCTGGCTCACCATCCCGACCCGGCCGACCCCGATCCGTGGATCGGCCTGCTGATGGTGGACGCCCGCCGGCACCGCGCCGGGTACGGACGAGAGCTGGCGGGTCTGGTCGAGGACCGGTTCCGGGCGGCCGGGCGGAAGGCGGTGCGGCTCGCCGTACTGGAGAACAACCCGAAGGCGCTCGCCTTCTGGACGGCGCTCGGATACGGGGAGATCGCCCGCCGCGCGGACGCCCAGGCCGGCCGCCCTTGCGTCGTTTTGCGCAAGCCCCTCTGATCCGCGGATCGCTGCTCCGCAGCCCGCGCTAAGGCTTCGCGGGCCTGTCCACGCCGTACAGCCAGACGTCCCACAGTTCGGTGAGGTCCTCGCCGGACTCCTCCTCCACGTAGGCGATGAAGTCGTCGGTGGAGGCGTTGCCATGACGGTGGGTCTGGGGCCAGCCCTTGAGGATGTCGAAGAAGGTGTCGTTACCGACGGCCTGGCGGATCTTGTGGAGGACCATCGGGCCACGGCCGTAGACGGGGTCGCCCGAGATGTCGGCCGCGGTCGGCGGTTCCGCGGGCGGGAAGGCCCAGTTGCTGTCCACAGCGAAGGCCTCCTCGTAACGCTTCTGGGCGGGGATGTCGTTGAAGTCCTCGTCGTACAGCCACTCCGCGTACATCGCGAAGCTCTCGTTGAGCCACATGTCCTGCCAGGTCTTCGGCGTGACGGAGTTGCCGTACCACTGGTGGGCGAGCTCGTGGACGAGGAAGTTCATGTCGAACGTGCCGTCCGGGTACACGGGCCGGCCCTGCGTCTCCAGCGCGTAGACACGTTTGGGGTTCTTGAAGACGTCGGTGTCGACGATCGCGCCGGTGGAGGAGAACGGGTACGGGCCGAAGTTCTCCTGCTCCCAGGCCAGCACTTCGGGGATGCGGGCCAGCAGGGCTGCGTTCTGCGCGGTGACGGTCTTGTCCACGGCCGTGTACACGGGCACGCCCTGCGCGGGGTGAGAGATCTTGAAGTCGTACGCGCCGATGCCGACGGTCGCGAGATAGCTGGCCATCGGCTCGCCGGAGTGCCAGACGAAGGTGGTGCCGCTGCCGTCGACCGTGGGCCGCTGCTCCCTCAGCTCTCCGTTGGAGACGGCGGTCAGGGGCTTGGGAACGGTGACGGTGATGTCGTACGTCGCCTTGTCGCTGGGGTGGTGGTTGCCGGGGAACCACGCCATCGAGCCCGTCGGCTCACCGAGCGCGAGAGCGCCGTCCGTGGTCTTCAGCCAGCCCTGCTCGAAGCCCTCCGCGTCCTCCATGGTCTGCGGAATGCCGGAGTAGCGGACGACGGTCCTGAAGGTGCTGCCCTTGCCGACGTCGTCGCGCGGCCGGATCGTCAGCTCGTTGCCGGCGCGGTTGACGGCGGCGGGGGCGCCGTCGACGGTCGCGCTGTCGATGGTCAGCCCGTGGAGATCCAGATTGAAGGCGCTGAGGTCCTGGGTGGCGCGGGCGGTTATGGCGGCGGTGCCGGTGAGGTTGTTCGCCTTCGGGGCGTAGTCGAGGGTGAGGGCGTAGTGCTGGACGTCGTAGCCGCCGTTGCCGAGCTTGGCGAAGTACGGGTCACGCAGACCGGCGGCTCCTGGGGTGCCGTCGACCCCGTCGCCGGCATCGGCCGTGCAGGCCGATCCGGCGAGGGTGATCAGGACGACGACGGGCGCCAGGGCACGGAGGAGAGATCGCTGGTCCACGTCAATGATCCTATGCGCGGAATGTCCGATTCCGTCCGTGCCCTCTGTGATGTACCCCATGACGCCCGGCGGACCGGATGACGCCCGGCGGACCGGCCGGACCGTACTACTTGGCGAGCGCGGAAACCCCGGCCTGGGCGAACTTCTCGTCGAGGTCACCGCTCGGGGCGCCCGCGACACCGATGCCCGCGACCGGCGCACCCTTCACCTGCACCGGCGCACCGCCCCCGAGGAACAGCGTGCCCGGGATGTCCTTCAGGTTCGGGGCCTGCTGGAGCCGCTTGGCCAGCTCGGACGTGGGCGCGTTCCAGGAGACCGCGGTGAACGCCTTGCGCTGCGCGGACTCGTACGACTGCGGGCCGGCGCCGTCACCACGGAGGGCGACGATGGTGTTGCCGTTGCGGTCGACGACGGCGACCGTCACCCGCTGGTTCTCGTCCTGCGCGGCCTCCAGCACGGCCTGCGCGGCCCTGGTCGCCGCCGCCACGGTCAGATGCGTGGTCTGCTGCAGGTCGCGGTTCGCGACGTCGGCCGTGACCGTGGCGGGCGCGGGGGCCGCCGGGGCGGAGGCGTTCGCGGAGACCGCGCCGAAGGTACCCGCGCCCAGCGCGGCGACGGCGACGCCACCGGTCAGTACACGAGCACGCAGCGACATCTTCTTCATGGGAGAACTCCTCGATAGGCGCCGGGATTCGGCGGTAACTCGCTCTGCTGTCGATCCTCCGGCCGCAGGCCGCCCCGTACGGTCCACGGAGCGGATGCCTCCGGCGCGCATGATGGATGACGGGTGTGTCAGCCGATCGGCTGATGCGCCCGTGGCCCCGCCGGGTCACCATGGGGGCATCTGTGCAGGTCAGCGAGGAGTGGTGGACGGTGGAGCGGCGGTACGAGCAGGACCCCGACGCCCGCGATCCCGGCACCGGCGATCCCGGCACCGGCACCGGCACCCATGACCCCGACGCCCGCACCCCCGGCAGCCGCGGCCCCGACGCCCACGCCCCTGACACCCGTGATCCCGACGCCCGGTGGCTCGCCCGTGTCATGCACGCCGCGTTCTTCCTCCTCCTCGGCGCATCGCTCGTGCGCTATCTGCTGCGGCACCCCTGGGAGGACCGCTCCCCGTGGATCATCGGGCTGTCGGCCGCCCTCGCCGCCCTGTACGTACTCGGACCGGTCCTCGGCTCCCGTGCCACACCCCGGCGACTGGCCTGGCTGGGCTCGGTCGTCGCCGTCTGGATGCTGCTCGTGGTCCTCGCGCCCAGCTTCGCCTGGTGCGCGGTGCCGCTCTTCTACACCGGCCTGCGCACGCTCCCGCCGCGCGCCGCGCTCGTCCTGGTCGCGCTGCTCACGGCCTTCGTCGTGGCCGCACAGCTCAAGCTCGCGCACGGCGGCTTCGATCCGAACCTGGTGATCGCACCGCCGGCCGTCGCGGCGATCGCGACCGCCGTCTTCGTGCAGGCGGAACGCCTCGCCGCCCGCCAGCGAGCGCTGATCGACGACCTGATCAGGACCCGTCGTGAACTGGCCGCCACCGAGCGCCGCGAGGGCACCCTCGCCGAGCGCCAGCGGCTGTCCATGGAGATCCACGACACCCTGGCGCAGAGCCTGTCCAGCCAGCAGATGCTGCTGCAGGCCGCGGACCGCACCTGGGACGCGGATCCGGCGACCGCGCGCCGCCACGTCCGTACCGCCGAGTCGATCGCCGAACGCAGCCTCGCCGAGGCCCGCCGCTTCGTCCACGACCTGGCGCCGGCGGATCTCGCGGAGGGCGGCGGCCTGGAGCAGGCGCTGCGCGCCCTCGCCGAACGCGAGTCCGCGGGCTTCCAGGTCGACGGCGTCCCGGTGCCCCTGCCCGACCGGGTGCAGTCGGCGCTGCTGCGCATCGCCCAGGGCGCCCTGGCCAACGTCCGGGAGCACGCAGAAGCCACCTCCGCCGCCCTGACCCTGACCTACCTCGGCGACCAGATCGTCCTGGACATCACTGACGACGGCCGCGGCTTCGAGCCGACGGGCACCACCGGGGACGTCCGGGGCGTCCGGGGCCACGGCCTGCCCGCGATGCGGGCGCGGGTCGGGCAGCTGGGCGGCACCCTGACGGTCGAATCCGCACCCGGCGAGGGCACGGTCCTGTCGGCCTCGATCCCCCTGGAGACCGCGCGATGAGTGCGATGAATTCGACGAGTGCGACGAGTGCGACGAGTTCCGTACGGATCCTGCTCTGCGACGACCACGCCGTCGTACGCGCCGGGCTGCTCGCCCTCCTCGGCAGCGAGCCGGACATCGAAGTCGTCGGCGAGGCGGGCAGCGGCGAGGAGGCGGTCGCGATGGCTGCCAAACTGAAGCCGGACGTGGTGCTCATGGACCTTCAGCTGGGGCCCGGCATCGACGGCGTCGAGGCCACGCGCCGGATCGCGTCCCCCGAGGTGCATGTCCTCGTCCTGACGACGTACGACACGGACGCGGACATCACCCGTGCCATCGAGGCGGGCGCGACCGGCTATCTGCTGAAGGCCGAGCGCCCCGAGGAGCTCTTCGCGGCGATCCACTCGGCCGCGCAGGGCCGCACCACCCTGTCACCACCGGTCGCCAGCCGGGTGATGGACCGCATGCGAGGCGCGGCCCGCCCCAGTCTGACGGAACGGGAGCTGGACATCCTGGGCCAGCTCGCCCACGGGCTCGGCAACCGGGAGATCGCGCGAGCTCTGTTCATCAGCGAGGCGACGGTGAAGACCCATCTGGGCCGTATCTACGCCAAGTTGGGCGTGGACACGCGGGCGGGCGCGGTGGCGGTGGCGAAGGAGCAGCGGCTGCTGCCGTGAACTCGCGGCAGCGGCTTCTGCGGTGAGATAGCGAGGCTTGTGGGTGACACAGGCCCGCCGCCCGGCCGCAACCGGCAACCGGCGACCGGCGACCGGCGACCGGCAACCATTCGCTCGAACGTGCGCGCGGTAACGATTCCGCAGGGCGCGAGCCGCAGGGCGGGAGCCGCAGGCCCGCGCCCCGGGCCGGGTGTCCGCGCATGACACCATCAACCCCGTGCTCGACATCGGCTACTCCCTCTCCCGCCGCTTCCCGGACCCCCCGCAGACCGACTACCGCCACGCGGACGTCCACGCCCTGCGGCACGACCTCTTCTGCGGTGACGTCTATCTCGCCGACACCAAGGCGGACCGCGAGGTGTCCACAGCCTGGGGATGGGTACCGGTGCTCGACTTCGCGTGGGCGCTGTGCGACATCGTCGAGCGGCTCGACCAGGACCCGCGCGGCAGCCGGGCCTCCCAGCCGCAGTACGCCGAGATCGACTTCACCGAGTCCACCGACCGCATGCTCTTCGAGCGCCGCTTCGGATGGGTGGACGTCGAGGCCGACTGGATGCCCGGCGACGAGCCGCCACTCACCTTCAACCACGCCGAGCTGCGCCGCGAGGCCCGCGACTTCCTCCACGATCTGATCGCCGACCTCACCGACATGCACGAGGGCCTCGCCGACAACCCCGTCGTCTGGGACCTGCAGGCCCGCTTCCCGCGCACGCCATGACCCCCGGATCGCTCAGTCCTCCACCCGCACACCCATCTGCGCCGCGAACGCCGGTGCCAGATCCAGCAGTTGAGCCGTACTGATCACCGCCCCCGACAGCCCGTCCACCCCCCTCGCGATGTCCAGCTCGGCCACCTGCCGCAGATCGACGTCCCGCAGCCGCACGCCGCTGAGGTCCACCCGGCGCAGCACACAGTCCCGGAACTCCACCCGCTCCAGCTGCGCCGCCCCGAAGTCCGGCTCGGACAGCACGCACCCCTCGAACACCACGTCCTTCAGCCGCGCATTGCGCAGGTTCAGGTAGTCGATCTTCCCGCCCTTCACCACCACTCTCTCCAGCGCCGCCCCGTGCAGCTGCACCCCGCCCATCCGCGCGTCCACGACCTCCACGTCCCGCAGCGACGCGCCCGCGAGATCCGTGCCCACTCCCTGCACCCCCGTCAGCACTGAGTCGATGAACCGCGCGTTGACCAGCGACGTCTCGTCCAGCACGCAGTCCCGCAGCGCACAGTCCATGAACCGGGCGCCCGCCCCGTCCTGCCCCGTCAGGTCCAGGCCCGCCAGCTCCAGACCGTCGTAGTCCCCGTCCGGCTCCAGCTCGCCGCCCTCGTACGGACTCAGCGGCGGCAGCCGCACCTCCGGCCGCCGTGCCGCCGTCACCCGCGTGTTCCCGGTCTTCCGCGCCATGACCCCCATGGTGACTCACACCACTGACACCACTGACACCACTGACGACGCCCCGGTGGCCGATCGGGGGCGCCCGCGCGCAGGTTGCCGATCTCAATCACCTTGATCTCAACCACCCTCAAACCTCAACCACCCTCCAATCTCAACCACGCTTGACCTCAACCATGCTTGAGGTTGGAGGGTGGGGGCCATCACCGACCACGATGCACAGGGGAGCCCGCCATGCACGCCGTCCGCCTCCACGCCTTCGGCCCCGCCGAGAACCTCACCTACGAGACGGTCGACGACCCCGAGCCCGGCCCCGGCCAGGTCCGTATCGCCGTCGCCGCGGCCGGCGTGCACCTGCTCGACACCGCCCTGCGCGAGGGCGAGTCGGGCCCGTACCCCGCCACCGTCGAACTGCCCACCGTTCCCGGCCGCGAGATCGCCGGCACCGTGGACCGGCTCGGCGAAGGCACCGACCCGGCCTGGCTCGGCAAGCGCGTCGTCGCCCACATCGGCATGGCCCCCGGAGGCTACGCCGAGCTCACCGTCACCGAGGCCGGCCGGCTCCACGAGATCGCCGACCACCTCGACGAGGCCGAAGCAGTCGCCATGATCGGCACCGGCCGCACCACCCTGGGCATCCTCCAGTTCACCGACCTCGGCCCGGACTCGGTCGTGATCGTCCCGGCCGCCGCCGGCGGCATCGGCACCCTCCTCGTCCAGTACGCCAAGAACGCCGGCGCCACCGTCATCGGCCTCGCCGGCGGCCCCGCGAAGGTCGCCCGCGTCACCGGGAACGGCGCCGACCTCGCCGTCGACTACACCCTCCCCGACTGGCCCGAACACGTCCGCGCACACCTCGGCGACCGCCGCGCCACCGTCGTCTTCGACTCCGTCGGCGGAGACACCGCCCGCGCCGCCGTCGACCTCCTCGGCAAGGGCGGACAGCACATCGTCTTCGGCTGGTCCAGCCAAGGCATCCGCACCGGCTCCGGACTCACCTTCACCGACGACGAACTCGCCGCCCGAGGCATCACCTCCCAGAGCGTCCTCGGCCCGGCCATGCTCCAGAAGGCGGGCGGCGACATACGCACTCTGGAAACCCGCGCCCTCGCCGAAGCCACCGCCGGCCGCCTTCGCCCCGCCGTCCAGCGCTTCCCGCTCGCCGAGGCCGCGGCCGCCCACCATGCCCTGGAGACCCGCGGCACGATCGGCAAGGTCGTCCTCGTCCCCTAGCACCGCCCGGCAGACATTGTCCGAGCGACCCTTGAGCCGCCGGGATCTCCCGGCGGCTCATACCTAGGACCCGAGAGCCGTGAGCGCCTCGTCGGTCAGCCGGTACACCGACCACTCGTCCTGCGGCCGCGCACCCAGCGACTTGTAGAAGTTGATCGACGGGGTGTTCCAGTTCAGCACGGACCACTCCAGCCGCTCATAGCCACGCTCCACACAGATCCGCGCCAGCTCCGCCAGCAGCGCCTTCCCGTAACCGCCCCCGCGCAGCCCCGGCCGTACGTACAGATCCTCCAGATAGATCCCGTGCACCCCACGCCACGTCGAGAAGTTCAGGAACCACAGCGCGAAGCCGGCGACCTCCCCGTCCTCCGTCTCCGCGATGTGCGCGAAAGCAGCCGGGCGCTCCCCGAACAGCGCCTCGCGCAGCTGCTCCTCGGACGCGTTCGCCTCGTGCAGAGCCTTCTCGTAGTCGGCGAGCTCGCGGACCATCCGGTGGATGACGGGGACATCGGCAGGCGTAGCAGTACGAATCATGAGGGCACCCTGCACAGACGACGGCTCAGCGCGCCAGGAGTTTCCGCCCGATGGACACCTGCTCCTCCTGAAGCCGCGTACCGCCGCCCTTCACATCCCACAGACCGTTCTGCAGCACCCGCCCCAGCGTCCACGCCCTCGCCCGCTCCCGGTCCAGACCCAGCCGCTCCGTCAGCAGATCGAACCGCCACAGCGTCGCCTCCGCGTCGAAGCGATTCCACAGCGCCGGGAACAGCTCGAAACCCGGGTCGCCCACCAGCGGCTTCGGGTCGATCGCCAGCCACGGCTCACGCTCAGCCGCGAGGATGTTGTCGTAGTGCAGATCCCAGTGCAGCAACCGGTCCCCCGGCTCCCCGACGACCTCCCGCACAGCCGCCGCGCAATCCTTCAGCAGCGCGCGCTCGCCGTCGTCCGCCAGCGCTTCCACCGCCCCCGGCACATCGTCGAGCATCGCCGCCGCGACATCCCCCAGCCGCCGCAGCCCCTCCGGCGCGGGCACCGCCACCAGACGCGCCAGCAGCTCCGCGAGGATCCCCACCGCCTCCCGGTCGTCCTCCACGACCGACAGATGCCGTCCCTCGTCCAACCGCTCCAGCAGCAGCGTCGCCGTATCCGCGTCATGGTCCAGCAGCCGTACGATCCCGTCGCCGTCCCAGGTCCGCAGCCCCAGCCACTCGCCGTCGCTCTCCCCGTCCGGAGGCTGCAGCTTCAGCGCCGCCCGCGAACCATCGGCCCTCACCACCGGCAGCACCAGCGACGCCATCCCGTACATCGAAGGCCCCGTGACCCGCAGCCCCCACCGCTCCACGAACGCCTCGACGCGCCCGGGCAGGGCCGCGATGAACGCACGGCCGGCCTCCCCGTTGAACCTGATCTGCGACGCGAGCAGCTCGTCCGGGATCTCGATCACCCTCGGATCGTATGTCCCCCTCCCTCGCCCCTCCCCTCCTCTCCTTCCTCCCCTCCTCACCACCCTGGACAGGCCAACCGCCACCGGTGTACGAACAGCCTCATGACCAGCACGATCAACGGCGGTATCTCCTTCTGGTACGCGGACGACGGCATCCCCGCCCCCCGGGAGCCCCTGCCCGGCGACGCGTCCGCCGACATCTGCATCGTCGGCGGCGGATATACCGGACTGTGGACGGCGTACTACCTCAAGAAGGCCGTGCCCTTCCTCAACATCACCGTCCTCGAAGCCAGGTTCTGCGGATACGGCGCCTCCGGACGCAACGGCGGCTGGCTCTACAACGGCATAGCAGGCCGCGACCGCTACGCCGCACTGCACGGCCACGACGCCGCCGTACGCCTCCAACAGGCCATGAACGACACCGTGACCGAGGTCGTCGACATCGCCCGCGAAGAACAGATCGACGCCGACATCCACCAGGGCGGCGTCCTCGAAGTCGCCTACACTCCCGCGCAGCTCACCCGCCTCAAGAACTTCCACGCCGTCGAGATCGCCTTCGGCGAGAAGGACCGCGAACTCTACGGCGCCCGCGAGACCGCCGACCGCATCCGCGTCGCCGGAGCCGTCGGCTCCGGCTGGACCCCGCACGGCGCCCGCCTGCACCCGGTCAAACTGATCAAGGGCCTCGCGGCAGCGGTCGAGGCGCTCGGCGTGACGATCCACGAATCGACCCCCGTCACGGAGATCAAACCCAAGCACGCGATCACCCCGTACGGCACGGTCCGCGCCCCCTACATCCTGCGCTGCACCGAAGGCTTCACGGCGACCCTCGCCAACCAGCGCCGCACCTGGCTCCCCATGAACTCCTCCATGATCGCCACCGAACCGCTCCCCGCCGACGTCTGGGACGCCATCGGCTGGGAAGGCCGCGAAACCCTCGGCGACATGGCCCACGCCTACATGTACGCCCAGCGCACCGCCGACGACCGCATCGCCCTCGGCGGCCGCGGCATTCCCTACCGCTACGGCTCCCGCACCGACAACGACGGCCGCACCCAGCCCGCCACCGTCGACGCCCTCCGCGCCGTCCTCACGCGCTTCTTCCCCCAACTCGCGGGAGTCGGAATCACCCACGCCTGGTCCGGCGTCCTCGGCGTCCCCCGCGACTGGTGCGCCACCGTCACGCTCGACCGCTCCACCGGCCTCGGCTGGGCCGGTGGCTACGTCGGCTCCGGCGTCGCCACCACCAACCTCGCCGCCCGCACCCTCCGCGACCTCATCCAGCAGGACTCCGGCCAGTCCGGCCCCACCGACCTGACCACCCTCCCCTGGGTCAACCACAAGGTCCGCAAATGGGAACCCGAACCCTTCCGCTGGCTCGGCGTCCACGCCCTCTACGCGGCCTACCGCACCGCCGACCGCCGCGAACTCACCGCCCCCACCGCGGAAACGGACCCCATCGCGACCCTCGCGAACAAGATCTCCGGACGCCGCTGACGACACCCACAGCGCTGACGGCCATGAAAGGCGGCATAGTGCTGGCGCATACAGCGCCAGGTATCCTCCATGGCGCCCGGTGAACGGACATCACCAGTCCGTCACCGCCTGTACGCGGCCCCTCGCCCACACCACCGCAAAACGCAGACGTCCCGGACCTGAATGGTCCGGGACACTGTTTGCTGGAGCCCCCTGTCGGATTCGAACCGACGACCTACGCATTACAAGTTGTCCGATCTTGGTCCGGGGGTGTCCGTGGGCATCCGCGAAGCGGTCTTACGGCCTGGTGAGAGGGGGTTCGCGGACCTTGACGGACGGCAGTGGACAGTGCCGGATCAGGCTGCAAATGAGACTGCGACTGAGACCACCAGTCTCTGAATGAGCAGCGAGGGCACACGACCCCGCACCGGGCACGAGACCTCTTCGTCCCGAAGCAACTCGGGCAGCTCAGGGGCTGCTGCTGGCCTGAACTGGACGAACAGACCAGGCCGGTCCGTGGTGGTCCGGTAGCGTCCGGCGCGATTGGCACACAGTCCAACACGTAAGCGCGACCGTCATGGTCTGTTCCGATCAGAGCTCGCTTCTGCGGGGGTCTCCGTGGTTTCCGCGGACAACTGGCGCGACCGAATAATGTTCACCGCAGTCGTGTTTTTTAGGCAATCAACTCCGCCGCAGACGAAGAAGAGGCAACTGCGGCATACATGATGATGGGTTCCTGTCACCTCAGTTGACCTCCTGACGGCGCGTCCGCTAGCGTCGTGGTGACATGACGGGGCGTCATAGTGGCGTCCCTTAAGGGGGAGGGAACTTGAGCATCACCACGTCCTTGAAGCCGGTGACCACCGGTCTGCCCGTCGACCTCCGGGAGATCCGCAAGGGGGTCATGGCGAACGGCGTCATCGACTGCGAGAACCTGCTGGCCATCGTCAACGACCCCCAAGAGGTCGAGGACGCCGCGAAGCGCGCCCAGAAGGCCGGACAGCCGATCAGCGAGTACGCCCGCACGCGCGGCGAGATCCAGCGGCTCCTCGGCACTGCGAGCAGCAAGAAGGCCAAGAATGTCGGCGAGTACGCCGACTACATCGCGGCCGGTCTGCGAGGGGACTACGACAACGCTTGGTCGCTGCCGCAGATCACCCTGTGGTCGCCGCGCCCGCTGGTCATCTCTGAGGACGGCTCGTCGGCCCTGCCGATCAAGGATGGCCTCTACGCCCTCGACAGCGAGACTCAGGTCACCGCCTGGCACCGGATCAAGCGGCACCCGGCTGCGTACGACCTCGAGGACTTCGACTTCGGTGCGATCCCGCTGTCGTTCGAGATCTTCCACGGCATCAGCGTCATGGCTGCGCGCCAGATCTTCCACGACCGCAACCTGAAGGGCGTTCCGGTCGACAAATCTTTGGCCATGTCCATGGATGGCCGCGACTTCGGCACCACCGTGACGCGCAAGCTGATGGAGTCGCTGAAGGTACCGTTCGGTGAGACCACGGTTCCGCTGTCCGGCCTGATCCTCACCGGCAAGCGCCAGGTGTCGGACAAGGCCGTGGAGTGGATGACGATGTCGGTCCTGCGGACCCTCGTTGCCACGGCCATGCTCGGCAAGGCCGGTATCCATGCCGCGTCGACCGGCATCGAGCACGAGGACATCCCCGCCAACGAGAGTGGCGACCGTCCGGACAAGGTCGTCGTCCAGCGCGAGGTCATGGAGACGGTGGGCGCGTTTCTTCAGGAGAATGCCGCGCTCTTCCATGCCAAGACCGCCATCACCGCCCCTGCCGTCGTGGCGGGCTTGGGCGCGACGATGAACCGCACCATGTCCTGGAGCTCGGACCCCTTGCCCGAGGGCCTCACTCTGGAGCGCCTGTTGGAGGGTATCCAGTGGGAGCGCGAGGCGAAGTACTGGAGCGGCATCGCGGCCAAGGTGACCGACCGGGGTGCCGTCTCCTGGGCCGGCGGCGCCCGTGACTCCGGCCACAAGGTCTACGACGCCCTGAACCACCCGGAGAGCGACACGGGTAAGCAGATCCGCGGACGGTTCTAGCTTCGCTCTCGCGAAAGGCTTGAGAACTGTCGTGGCAGCGATGTCACGGTGGGTTCAAGTCCCACCGTCTCCGCACGTGAACGGCCCCTGACTAGGTGAAACGGTCAGGGGCCGTTGTGTTGAGCGGTGCCCGCGAGTTCCCGTCGTTCCCCGGTGTTTCCCGGGAGAACGGGCACGGTGGGGGTACGCCTGGACGGGCGTCCGGCCGTGTGTCTGGCCCGACGTAGCCCAGGTCCCATCATCACGGGCAGTTCTGTTCAAGATCGGAAACGACAGCCTCGACGTACTGGAAGAGTCTCTGAAGGGTGGCTACGACGGGTCGCCCTTCGGGGAGAGCGAAAAGCGGTGTTGCGGTGCCTACCTGTTCAATCACAGGAAAAGTGCTCCACAGAGGGGCGCGAATTCGAACCACCTCGGCACCGGGCTCGACGAGATAGGAAGAGTGCGAGAAATCGAGGAGTTCGGCCCCAGGATCTGGGTCGTTTACCCGTTCGGGCAGAAAATCCACACCCGTGTCGGTCTTCATCACCCAGGGCGGCAGGTCATCGCGTGTGGGGATCGTATCGAACTGGTTCGAGTGGAGGTCGATGTGCGCGAGCATCTGATGCTTGTCGGAGTTCGAGAGATCGGTGAGCAGATCCAGCTGATGGATGTATGGCCCGCTCCAGCTGTCCGGTCGCCCATTGCCCCCTCGGCAGGGCTGGAACTCGTGCATGCGCCCCCATGCTGCGGGGGCGAAGATCCCAGGGGTCTTGTGCTGGCCGCTGTCACCGTTGCAAGGCAGGAAGCTGACGTTCTTGGGCTTGCGCGGAGTCCCCTGCGCGTGCGCGCAGGCGTACTGCCACGCAAGGTGATCCAGACTGCAACGGAGATTGTTGATGATGTCACCCACGCTGAGGCTGACGTCCTCGATCGCGGGGCGATAATCGGGGGCGTGACTGATCCGTAGGATGTGGTAGCCGGTAGCCGGGTCCAGATCGGCGCGGAGCAGAGATCGGTTACTTGCGTCACCGCGGAATGTATTTATGTAAGCCTCAAGCTCCTCGCACTGCTTTTTGGCCCGGCGGAGCTTTGCCTTTGCGGACCAGAGATCAACGGGGGACATGAAACTCCGATCTACCGTTAGGTTCCCTGGGAGTATAAGATCAAGCGGTGATTCTGTTCCGTCGTTTTTCGTGACGGGTCTTCTGGCAGCTGGGGACGGCGATAATTCGTGAGCCCGCCACTCTGCCCAGCTCCCACGCACCCCCTACGAACCCGCACTCGGGAACGGCGCCCCCTCCATCCCGGCGCCGGCCGGTCCCCCGCCGGAGGCTTGTTTTGGCCTCATGCCCGTGTGCCTATCTCTCGGGCGGGCGGGGGCCGTCGGCCGCGCCGAGCGGGGCGGAGACATGAGCGCGGGCGCGGACGACGGCCCGCGCCCGCCGGGAGAAGCGAAGCGACGACGGGTGCTTGATGAAGCAGAGGTATTTCGGGACGGCGCCAAGAATGATGGCATCGTGGTCCGTCCTCGGACTCACGCGCCAGGACGGGCCGCAACGTCAGTCGGTAGGAGTCGGCTGGTGAAGCCCTCGACGCACAGCCGCTCGTACGCGGCAACGATGGTGTCCGGCACAGCCTGCTCGATGGCCAGACCCCAGCCGGGGAAGACCAGCACTCGTTGCAGGGCGCCCACGATCATGTCGATCACCATGCGAGCGTCCCCGATGGAGTCGGCGTACTCCTCCAAGCCCATCGGCGTGGACGCGCACACCACCTCGACCTCGGCCCACAGCTTCCGCATCATGGCGTACGAGCGCCGCTCTTCGTACGGCTTGCTCACGAGCAGGACCGACGAGACCGTGATACCGGCCTCGGCCAGCACTGCTTTCGTGAACTCGATGTTCTCCCCGGTGTTTGTGGCGCGCGGCTCCAGCAACACGGCGGAGTCGGGTACGCCGAGCTGCAACGCCCGCTCGCGGTAGTGGACTGCCTCGCCGCGCGGCATGCGCGCTCGGGTCGTGGGGCTGGTGGACCCGGTGAACACGATGACCGGCGCCATGTCCTGGAGGTACAGCTCCGCTGTCACGTCGGCCACGCCAAGGTCGTGACTGCCCAGGCCGACGGCCACCGAGCAGGGCCGTGGGTCGTGGTGCATGCGGTGGTAATCCCAGAGGAGCCGAGCGTCCGCCCATGCCTGTGCCGAGATCATTCCTGCCCCTTCGCGTCCTGTGCCGAGTCGGGAACCTTGAAGTCGTACTCCCACGCGAAGCGCGATGCCGCGTGGATACCGACGGCGAACTCAACGACCATGCCGTCGGCGGTGTAGGTCGTGCGGTGCAGCTCGACGACGGGCTCTCCCGGCGGCAATTGCAAGAGCTTCACTTCGTCCGCCATGGGGACGCGGGCGAACAGAGCCTCTTTCATGTGGTCGATCTCGTACCCCGCGTCGTACAGCACCCGGTATCCGCCGCCACGGCCGGCGGGGCCCGGCGTGGGATCGACGATGCGTGTCCCCTCGACGTGTTCGGGTCGGTAGTAGCTGGTCAGAGTGTGGGTGGGCTGACTGCCCTCCTTCACCAGGCGGGCCCGCGCGTACACTTGGGAGCCCACCGGGACACCAAGCCCCCCGGCGACGAGATCACTCGCCTCGACACGGCTCACGGTCTGCGTCTGCTCGTTGCGCTTGTACTGGCGCCCGGACGCCACGCGGTCCGCGATGAACGCGACCTCATCGCCGTCACGCCACTTCGCCTTGTCGTACCGGGCGATGCCAAGCCGCTTGAGTGGGGCCCGCGGGCGCACAACCGTGCCGTGACCACGTGACGACGTCACCAGCCCTTCGGCCTCAAGCGCTTTGTACGCCTGATGGACCGTGGACTTAGAGCCCTCCCCAGCCTCGACAAGGTCTCTGATCTGGGGCAACTGGGCCCCCGGCGCGTACTCGCCGTTCCTGATCTGTTCCGCGAGCCGATCCGCCAGCTCGCGCCACTTCGGTGCCACAGCCGATCTCCCTCCGATACGTCCCAGTGAAGCACAGTCCCAGGACTGTTGACAGTCCTGGGACTGCGTGCCATCTTCTTCTCAGGCCGCTCGCAGTCCCAGGACAGCGAGTGGAAGGGTCCCTCTTTGGGTTGCCTTCCACGATGCGGCTAGGGGCCCGGGACAGAGCGGGCTGAGGGCACCGGATCCCTGGTCAACCGGATGGCTAAGGCCGAAAGGCCAACGTCTCCATACGCCTACGAACGGGAGCACGCTCCCGAAGGAGACATCTGCACCACCGCACGGCTCAGCCCCGGCATTCAGCCGTGAAGGGCGCGGGATCGAATTCCGCCCGGGGCACTCCGGCCGCTGTTCTGCGGTCGCACCGCGCACGACGCGCGGTTCACCTCCAACGGCGAGCGGTCCCCGGGTGGCACCCCAGGGACCGCAGTCGGGCCGTTGCCACCTTGCAGGGAGAACACGACCCATGACGTCCATCGTCACTGTTCAGGACGCTGTTACCGCGTTCGCCGACTTCATGGAGCCGACGAACGCTGAGCTGGACGCGATCGAGCAGGAGATCCCCGCGATCCTGGCGGAGGTCGACCTGTTGGACGCTCAGATCATCGCGCTCAACCACACGCCGAACGAGGTCGACGCCAAGCGCGTGCGCCGGGCGTTCGGCAAGGTGCTGGAGGAGCGGCGGGCGCTGGCCAACCGCACCGCCGGCGAGCGCACGGCGGGCGGTGCCGCGTGAGCGCCGCCGAGCGGAACCTGACCGCCGCGCACGCCGAGGTGAAGGCGGAGATCGCGCGGACCGACACCAAGACCGGTCTGCTGCTGGCGTTCATCGGTGCGGTGCTGGCCGGTGCGTGGACGGTCGCCAAGGACACCCCGCTCACCCTGCCCGCCTACATCGTGGGCGGGTGCGGGATGGCGGTGCTGGTCGCTGCGGCTGGTCTGTTGCTGCGGTCGGTGCGGCCGAACCTCAAGGGGCGTCACGGCTTCCCGCTGTGGGCGACCCTGACCGCCGAGGAGATCACCACCACGCTCGCCGAGGTCGACCTGAGCGCCGACATCGCCGGCCTGTCCCGGCTCGCGGTCGCCAAGTTCACCGGGCTGCGCCGCGCCATCGACCTCACCTGCCTCGGCGGCGCCCTGCTCGCCCTCGCCATGCTGGTCGCTCTGGTGGAGGGTGCGGCATGAGGGGCAAGACCGTTCTTCCCGCCGTCGGGATGACGGCGGTGTCCATGGTCCTCACCCTGGCCGTGGTGCTGATGTGGCTGAGCACGGCGGTGCCGTGGCCGGTCGCGCTGGTCGTCGGTCTCGGCATCGACGGCGGATGGCTGGCCACGCTCACCTATGAGCGCCGCCTGGCCGCGCAGGGCGACCACAGCCGGACCGTGACGATGGTCGGCTGGTCGTTCGGCCTCATCGCGACCGGCGTCCTCATCGCCCACGCCCTGACCGCCGAGCACTCTGTTGGCGCATGGCTGGCTGTTGCCTGGCTCCCGATCGCTGCCAAGGCGCTGTGGCTGGTGCATGGGCTGTGGGAGCGGACCGCGCTCACCCCCGGCGCGCTCGGTGCGATCCGGGGTATCCAGCAAGAGGCCCTCGATGAAGCGGCCGTTGCCCGTGCCCGGTTGCGCGCGGAAGCGGCCACCGAGGAGACCCGGCTGACGGCCGTGACGGAAGCCGGGGCCCGCGTCGCACGCGTCCAGGCCAAGACCGCGTCGACCCTCGCGGGGGCGTGGTCGACTCTGGAGGCGGCGCGGGACGGTGAGGACACCGGCAGGGCGCTGACCAGCGTGACGACCCGCGTCACACACGGCGTCACACCCACGTGGGAACTGCCCGTGTGGGGCCCGATCGAGCCGGTTTCCTCGCTCGCACTGGAGACCGGTCCCGCGCTCACCGATGACGCGCTGGACGTGCTGGTCGACGAGATCCGTCACAGCCAGACGCCCCCGCTGTCCTACCGCGAGATGGCCATCCGGTTCCGCTCAAACGGGCACTCCGCCTCCGAGGTCCGCCTGCGGGCCGCCTGGAAGCGGGTCGCCTGACGGGCCCCGCCCGCACCCGCACACACCCCTCAATCCCTCCTGTCTGAGGAAGGTCAAAGACTCATGGGCAACTCCGACATCCGCCGCCTTGACCGCGAGATCGAGCGGACCACGAGGAAGCTCGAAGCGGTCCGCCGGGGCGAGTGGTGGCCGCTGACCAGCCGTGAACGCCTGTCCATGACCCGCGCGATGGCGAGCGGCGCCCGCAGCGTCCACAAGGGCCGCAGCGCGACCGGCGCCGAGAACCGCATGGACTCCATCGGTTCCGCCGCCGAGACGCGGCTGAACGCGGAGCTGATGGCTCTGCACGGGGAGCGTCAGCGGCTGATCACCGAGGCCGCCCGCGCCAAGGCCGCCAAGAAGGCTTCCCGCTGGTTCTGACCAGCCACATGGCTCCCCGAACTCCCGCCCCCGAAGGGGCAGTCAGGAGCACTTCCAGCATGTCTGAGAACGTCGTCAACCTTCACAAGCCCACCGACCCGGCGGGCAACACCGACACGGCGCCCACGGTGCTGACCGTCGTCCCCGACGCCCCGGCGGCGCGGCCGGTGCCGCTGTGGGTGCGCTCCGGCCACGCCGTCAAGCGCATGGCCACCGATGAGCGGACAAAGACCGCAGGGCGTGTGGTCGTCCGCCACGGCGCCTATGTCGCCGGTGGGGCCCGGATCGTGGCCCGTCGCACGTGGGACGGCAAGACCGCCGCCCGCTACGAGCGGATGCTCCGCACGGCGGAAGCCGCGGGGAACATGGACGCAGCGATGGAGTGGGAGGAGCGGTTGCAGCGCTACCGCGACGCCCGTCACCGCCGCCGCATGGACCTGCTGCACTCACCCGTTGAGGCCGCCAAGGGCGTAGCCGTCGGCACCGGCATGGGCATCGGCGCCCTGGTCGCGCTCGGGGTCGCGCAGGCCATCGCGACCGAGGACATCACCGATGTCATCACGCCGCTCATGGCCGTGATCGGCCTCATCCACACCCTCATCGTCATCGTCCAGGTGGTGTGGGGACCGCTGGTCACCCTCGGCCCCCTGTTCGCCCTGCTGGGCATGTGGAGCGTCGGCCGGCACCGGCAGGCCGCCCCGCAGTGGGCGCTCCCGGCGACCGTCCGCAACAGCGAGGGCGAGCCGATCACCCCGTCCATCGTCGTCAAGGCACTGCGTGACCTGCGCATCCCCGCCCTGCGCAACGCCATCAAGGAGATGGGCGATGCGGGCGCGTCCATGCTGGGCCCGATCCGAATCGCCGGGTGCGGGGTGGAAGTCGACGTCACCCTGCCGTCGGGGGTGTCGACCAACGAGGTACAGGGCAGGCGCCGCAAGCTCGCCGAGAACCTCACCCGGCACGAGCACGAAGTGTTCATCACCATCCCCGAAGCCGCCCGCACCGTGCGGCTGTGGATCGCCGACTCGGGTGCGCTGGATGAGCCGATCGGCCCGTCCCCGCTGGTCACCGACGAGACGATGACCGCCGACTACGCCAAGGGCAAGGCCCCGTGGGGACAGGATCTGCGCGGCGACGCTGCGGCGCTGAGCCTGTACCAGCGGCACCTGTT
Source organism: Streptomyces sp. NPDC043870 (assembly GCF_056435785.1). Taxonomy (NCBI): domain Bacteria; kingdom Bacillati; phylum Actinomycetota; class Actinomycetes; order Kitasatosporales; family Streptomycetaceae; genus Streptomyces; species Streptomyces sp. NPDC043870. The sequence goes on along the minus strand of NZ_JBWKDT010000012.1, from coordinate 95,925 downwards.
GATCACGGGGTTGTCGAACCAGGGCAAGACCGTGGCCCTGCGCTCCCTCGCGCTGTGGGTCGCACTCGACAAGTCGGTGCAGTTCCTCATGGGCGACCTCAAGGGCGTGGGCGACTGGGCCATGTTCGACGGGCTCGCCAACACCCTCATCCAGGGCCCCACCGATGAGCACGTGATCGAGGTGACGGAGATGGTCGAGGGTGCCGTGGAGGAGATGAACCGCCGTCTCCAGGCCCCGCCCGGTACGGAGTTCCCGCCACTGATCGTGATCGTGGACGAGGCGCAGGTGGCGTTCATGTGCCCGGCCGTGGACGAGGACAAGCGCCCCTACGGCGGGTCCAAGGCCAAGTCCCGGTACTTCACCGCCGCCCGCAAGCTCCACAACCAGGGCCGCGCGGTGAACGTGCTGCTGTGGCAGGGCACCCAGGACCCAACCGACCAGAACCTCCCCAAGCTCGTCCGCGAGGGCGCCCACACCCGCGCCTCCCTCGCACTGGGCACCGAGTCGCAGGCCCGCATGGCGCTGGGGGACAAGGCGGTCGACGGCGGCGCCGCGCCGAACCTGCTGCGGCCGGGCCTGGATCAAGGAACGCTGGTCGTCGCCTCGTCCGGGATCGATATCCCGAAGGGACAGTCGTCCATCACGGTGCGCACGCACTACATCGATGACGCCGCGGCCAAGGCCATCACCGACCGCGCCAAGGCGCTGCGCGACGGCGTCACCACCCTGCACGCCATCGAGCGGGACGAGGACCGCGACCCGCTCGCGGACATCGCCTCCGTCCTCGGGGACGCGGCCCGGGTTCTCACCGCCGACGTCCTCAAGCGGCTCGCGCTGCTGAACGAGGACGCCTACGGGGGCTGGACGAACAGTGACCTCAAACGGGTGCTGGACGCGGCCAGTCCGGAGATCGTCTACAAGTCCGACGGCCGCATGGTCGTCGGCCGCGACCGCCTCACCCGCGCCCTTGCCAACCGCGACACCGACGGTTCCGCTTCCGCCGCCTGACGGCAGGGAGCCGACCCCGCACGGGTCAGGGAGGCAGGGAGAACTCCCTGACCCCCTCCCTGACGCACCTCCCTTCCCCTGACCTGCACGAATGATCAGTCAGGGAGGCAGGGAGGACCGCAGGTCCCCACCCCTCAAACCCCCTCCAGGAGCCACCCCCAAGGGGGTGGCTCCGCCTCCCTGACCCACCACCGGAAGGGATTCCGCATGTTCCCCGACAGCGGCCACCACACGCCCCCCGGGCGGGCCGTGGAAGTCCACCACCCCACCCCCATCACCCCCGCCGCGACGGCGCCGCTGGTGCCCGTCCAGCCGCACGGCGTGCCGACCGTCGCGTCCGTCGTCCTCCCCGACGGGCGGGTCGTCACCGGCTACGCCATCGACCACGCCCGCCCGGAACCGGCTGCGCCCAAGCCGCCCGTCTCCCGCGCGGCCGTGAACGTCGCCCTCGGGGGCGTCGGCTTTCTCGCCGTGTGCGGCGGACTGCTGATCCTCACCACGTTCATCACCGCCCTGACGGCGCTGATCACCCAGCTCATCACCCTCGCCGCCGTCATCTTCGGCGGCTGGATCGCTGTCCAGGTGTTCAGCGCGGGCGGAGACAAGGGCGGCACCACGGTCAACATCCGCAAGGCCGTGATCAAGCGCAACCGCTTCTACCAGTAGCTACGCCAAGGGCGGCCCCCGTCTCGCCAAAGCCCGGGGCCGCCCTTGTGATCCAGCACGCTAACGACGAACTGGAGACCTCCAGCATGACGCAACCGACCCACATCCGGCGAGCGCTCGACCTCGCCGCGCACGGCGTCCCCGTGCTGCCCTTGCGGGCAGGGAAGGTGCCGTTCGGTAACTGCCCCGCCTGTGCCGCCAATGCGTGTGGCGGTCGGCCGAACATGAAGACCGTCGGGCCCTGCACATGCCCGCGCCCGTGCCACGGCTGGGCCGCCGCCACCACCGACCCCGACGTCCTCACCTCCCCGCCGTGGGCGTCCGCATGGCGCCAGGCCGCCGCCGTCGCCTACCACCCCGGCGGTGCCGGTCTCACAGTCGTCGACCTCGACAACGCCGCCGCCGTCCAGTGGGCCCGACGGACGCTGCCCGCCACCCGTACCGTGGCCACCACGCGGGGCGAGCACTGGATCTACCGGGGCACCATGCGGTCCGTGAACGGCGTGCGCGAGCGCGTCGACATCAAGTCCCTGATGTCCTACGCCCGTTGGCTCGCTCCTGGCATCGGCGCCACGGTCGCTCTCCCGGACGCTGTGCGCGCGCTGGCAGTAAAGGAACCGTCCTCGCCCCGCAGGGCGCCACAGACGCTCACAGTGCCTCTGAGGGGCGAGCAGGGGCAGTGCCCGCACCGCACCCGTACGTACCTGGACCGCGGCATCGCCATGGCGGAGCAGCGCATCACCGAAGCGCGCAGCGCGGTGCACACCACCGTGTACCGGACGTTCCTCGCCGTGCTGTCCGTCCACGGCCGGTGCGGCTGCCTCACCGACACCCACGTCACCAGGTTGTTCACCGCCGCTCAGGCCAAGGGCGAATCGCTGCGGCACTGCGCCGACGCGTGGGCCAACGCCGCGACCCGGTTGGGGCTGTGACCATGGCCGACGACGAGAAGACACCGGCCCGCGAGGTCATCACCGATTACGCGCAGACGCACTTCCGTTACTTCCGCACCGTCGACGGCACCGTGTACGCGCAGCGCAACGGCCACCCCGTCGCCCGCCCGATCCGCTCCCAGGGCACCACCGGAAGTCACCGCCAGGAACTCATGGTTGGACTGTTCCGCGACGGACTCGGCGTGTTCAACGGCACCGCCCTCAAGGAGGCGTTGGACTTGATCGAAGCGCTCGCCCTGACCGAGAACGTCCAGCCCACCCACATCCGCGTGGCGCCCGGGTTCGACGGCGCCACGTGGCTCGATCTGGGCCGCGATGACGGCAAGTCTGTCCGTATCCACCCCGCCGGATGGGACATCCTCACCCCCGACCCCCGCGAGGTCTGCTGGCGGCGCACACAGCTCACGGGCGAACTCCCCCTGCCGGCCAAGGACACCGACGGCAAGGGCATCGACCTCTTGCTCCGCCTGTGCAACTTCGCCAGCGCGGAGAGCGAGTGCCTGGCCCTTGCCTGGCTGATCGGCTGCCTGGAACCGTCCGTGCCCGTGCCGGCCCCGTTCCTCACCGGCCCCCAGGGGGCGGGCAAGTCCACCGGTGGGCGGATGCTCGTGCGGATCATCGAGGGGATGAGCGGTGACCTGCGCAGGGCGCCGAAGGATGAGGAGAACATGATCACGGCGGTCGCGGCCGGATGGGTCACCGCCCTGGACAATCTCTCCCATCTGCCCCCGGACCTGTCCGACCTCATGTGCTGCATCGTCACCGGCGCCGAGAGCATCAAGCGGGCGCTGTTCACCGACGGCGACGTTGTCCGTTCCCGCTACCGGCGCCCCATGCTGCTGACCGGCATCGACGTCGGCGTCATCCGCCCCGACCTCGCCGAACGCCTCCTCCCGCTCCGTCTCGTCAGGCCCCGAGTGCGGCGCACTGAGGCGGAGCTGTGGGCGGAGTACGCCGAGGTGCTGCCCGTCGTCCTCGGCTCGCTCCTGGACCTGACGGTCAAGGTCCGTGCCGTGGAGGCGGAAACGCCGACCGACCTGCGCATGGCGGACTTCGCGCACCTGTGCGCGCAGCTCGACGCGGCCACCGGTCTCGGAGCGCTCACCGCCTACCGGGCCAGCCTGGACGACCTCAACGACGACGTCATCGAGGGCGACCTGTTGGCACAGACCGTCCTCCGGCACGCCGCCGACCTCGAACCGGGCGCCGAGCAGCGGATGACCTCGACCGAGTGGCTGCACTGCCTCACCCGCCTTTACAGCGGCGAGGACTGCCGCCCCCTGCCCAAGGGCTGGCCGACCACCGGCAAAGTCCTCTCCGACCGCCTCAAGCGCCTACAGCCGACCCTCGCCGCCCGTGGCGTCCTCATCGACTCCGGCCGCACCAGGGAGGGCCGCTACATCGAGATGACCCGCGCACCCGCCCTGACCTTGCACGAGCAGCAGACGTTCTGACCGGCACCCGACCGCGCAAGCAAGAAGAGCACCCCCTGCCCGGGGCGTGCTCTTCTTGCTGTTCGGCGGCTGCGCCGCCCTGCGATGGACGCGCCGCGCAGCGGCCCCGTCTTCACGCACTGAGCGCCACCGCACCACCACAGACACCCCGTTCTCTTTTCCTAAGTAGGGGAAGGCTGCGTCACAGCGTCACAGGCCGCCCGGAAGACAGCGGGTGACCTGCGCATACAGCCCGTGACGCAGACGGCATCGGCTGCGTCACGCCGCGTCACCTGCGTCACCTGCGTCACCGGTGACGCACTGCCTGCGTCACAGATGACGCACCCTCAACCCTCTGCGTCACCACAAACCCGCAGGTCAGGACCCCTGAATGACGCACGTGACGCCGTGACGCAGAAATCCGCACCTCGGACACACTCGGACTCCCCGAATTGAGCCCCAGCCTCCGAGAGTCCGCTCCCCACCGTCTCCGGCCAGGAAGGCAGTCCCGATGAGCACCGCGCTCCCGCCCTCCGACCAGTTGCTGTACACCCCGAAGGAGGCCGCCACGGTCCTCCGCTTCGGCCGCTCCACCGTCTACGAGCTGATGGCCGAGGGCCTTCTGAGGTACGTCAAGCGAGGCCGCTCCCGCCGCATTCGCCGCAGCGACCTGGAGGCGTACGTGAACAACCTCGAACCCGAATCCCCCTGACCCACGCCCCACCCAAGGCGCCCCCGGACACAGCATCCGGGGGCGCCTTCCGCATGGAGGAACAAAGGTTGAGCTCCCGCAGACCGAACATGGAATCGTCGATCTACCAGGGCAGCGACGGCTGGTGGCACGGCCGCGTCACCATGGGCGTCAAGGACGACGGAAAGCCCGACCGGCGCCACCGCCGCGCCAAGACCGAGGCCGAGGTCAAGCGCAAGGTCCGCGAGTTGGAAGACCTCCGCGACAAGGGCCGCGCCCCCAAGGCCGGCCGCAAGCCGACCGTGGCCGAGTGGATGTCGACGTACCTCACCGACATCGCGAGCCTGAAGCTCAAGCCCCGCTCTCTGGACGACTACTGGTCCAAGACCCGCAACGACATCGTCCCCGGCATCGGACAGCACCGACTCGACAAGCTGCAGCCCGAGCACCTGGAGCGCATGTATCGCCGGATGCTCGACGAGGGCCACGCGGAATCCCACGTGCTCAAGGTCCACCGCATCCTGTCCCGCGCCCTGAAGATCGCCCACCGCCGTCGGATCATCGGCGAGAACGTGGCCACACTCGTGGACCCGCCCACCGTCGACGAGACCGAGACGAACCCGTTCACGATCGAAGAAGCCAAAGCCTTCCTCGAGGCCGCCACCAAGCGACCCACCTTCATGCGCTGGGTCGTCGGTGTCGGCATGGGCTTCCGGCAGGGCGAAGCCCTCGGATTCCGATGGAAGTACGTCGACCTGGACAACGAGCTGTTCCACCCCCAGTGGCAGCTCCAGCGCCTCACCTGGCGCCACGGCTGCAAGGACGCCCACACCTGCGGCGGGCGCCTGCACCGCTTCGACCCTTGCCCACCCGACTGCAAGACCCACAAGGGCTACAAGCGCGGCTGCCCCAAGCCGTGCCCGAAGGACTGCACGAAGCACGCCAGCACCTGCCCCGACCGCAAGGGCGGCGGACTCGTCTTCACCCGCCCCAAGACCAAGAAGAGCCGGAATTCCGTCCCCATCCCACCCCCGTTCATCCCGTACCTGCTGGAGCACAAAGCCCAGCAGGAGGAAATGCGCGCCGCCGCGGGCGACGAGTGGCAGGAGCACGACGCGCTTTTCACTCGGCCGGACGGTCGGCCGATCGACCCCCGCGACGACTGGAAGGAATTCAAGGAGCTGCTCGAAGAGGCCGGGATCGACGACCGGCGCCAGCACGACGGTAGCCGCCACACCGCCGGCACGATCCTGAACGAACTGGGGGTCGACCTCCCCACGATCATGGAGATCCTCAGGCACTCTCAGATCGGCCAGACCCGCCGCTACGTCAAGGGCAGGTCCCACCTCGCCAAAGCCGCCATGGTCCGCATGGGAGACACCTTCATGCCCGGCCCGACACCTGCACCGGACCCCGCCGCGAAACCGGCGTCTGAGACCAGAACTGAGACCGTCGACACCCGCGCGGCCCGCGCCCGACGCCGTCGCCGTATCCGCTGAACGGAAAACCCCAGGTCAGCCATCGTCTGACCTGGGTCTGTTCCAGAGCCCCCTGTCGGATTCGAACCGACGACCTACGCATTACAAGTGCGTTGCTCTGGCCAGCTGAGCTAAGGAGGCATCGCGCACGTCGCATGCCGCGTGCGGAGGCTCCCCCACTTTACACAGCGGCCAATCCCCCGGACCACGCGATTCGCGGCCTCACAAAAGTGCGCTGCTCTGCCCTACTGACAGACCCGCGCATCGCCAGGTACCGTCACCTGGAGTTCACTCCGGTGGACTAGACCCATCCTTCCTTCCACTCGGATCGTCCGGCACGTTCCTGCCGGTGAAGGGACACATCACCATGGCCACTGTCACTTTCGACAAGGCAACCCGGATCTACCCGGGCTCCACCAAGCCCGCCGTCGACGGTCTCGACATCGAGATCGCGGACGGGGAGTTCCTCGTCCTCGTCGGCCCCTCCGGCTGCGGAAAGTCCACCTCCCTGCGCATGCTCGCGGGCCTCGAGGACGTCAACGGCGGAGCGATCCGCATCGGTGACCGCGATGTCACCCACCTCCCGCCGAAGGACCGGGACATCGCCATGGTGTTCCAGAACTACGCGCTCTACCCGCACATGACCGTCGCCGACAACATGGGCTTCGCGCTCAAGATCGCCGGGGTCAACAAGGCCACGATCCGGCAGAAGGTCGAGGAGGCGGCGAAGATCCTCGACCTCACCGAGTACCTGGACCGCAAGCCGAAGGCGCTGTCCGGTGGTCAGCGGCAGCGTGTGGCGATGGGCCGGGCCATCGTGCGTGAACCGCAGGTGTTCCTCATGGACGAGCCGCTGTCGAACCTCGACGCGAAGCTCCGTGTCTCGACGCGTACGCAGATCGCGAGCCTCCAGCGCCGTCTGGGCATCACCACGGTGTACGTGACCCACGACCAGGTCGAGGCCATGACGATGGGTGACCGGGTCGCCGTGCTGAAGGACGGTCTGCTGCAGCAGGTCGACTCGCCGCGCAACATGTACGACCGGCCGGCGAACCTGTTCGTCGCGGGCTTCATCGGCTCCCCGGCCATGAACCTGGTCGAGGTGCCGATCACCGACGGCGGTGTGAAGTTCGGCAACAGCGTCGTCCCGGTCTCGCGCGAGGCGCTGTCCGCCGCCGCGGACAGGGGCGACCGGACCGTGACCGTCGGTGTCCGGCCGGAGCACTTCGACGTGGTCGAGCTGAACGGTTCGGCGGCCGCCTCGCTGTCGAAGGACACCGAGGACGCGCCGGCCGGCCTGGCCGTGACGGTCAATGTCGTCGAGGAGCTCGGCGCGGACGGCTATGTGTACGGCACCGCCGAGGTCGGCGGCGAGCAGAAGGACCTGGTGGTCCGGGTCAACGGCCGTTCGGTGCCGGAGAAGGGCTCCGAGCTGCACGTCGTGCCGCGGCCGGGCGAGACGCACGTGTTCTCGACGTCGACGGGCGAGCGCCTCAGCGACTGACGTCGGCTCAGGTCGTGTGACATACGTGATCGGCCCCCTCGTTTCGACGAGGGGGCCGATCACGCATGTCGACAAATACCCCGGCAGATCGGGCAATTCACACACCGGCGTCAACGCCTGATTCGAAAAGAAGACTCGAACCATCCCTCGCGCGAGTGACTAAATGTCGCCAAATCACTACCGACCGCTACGCTCGCCTGCGTGACCCACACAGCCCGCCGTATCGGCCGCACTCTCGCTCTCGTCCTGCCCGTCGTCCTGGTGCTCTCCGGAACTCTCGCGGTCACCAGCGTCCCGTGGGCAGGGCGCAACTCCGAGTCCCAGATGCTCACCGCGTCCTCGGAGAACGTATCGGTCCGTGCCAAGTCCCGTGCGCCGCACGAGGTTCTGCGCGAGAAGCTTCTCACCGAGCTGCAGGAGAAGGACCCCGGCGTCGCGCTCACCAACCTCCAGCGTGAGGTCGAGGCGCGTCCGTCGCTGGCCCGCCACTGCATGTCGATCGCGAAGGATCTCGGCCGCGCCGCCGTGGCCCGCTACGGCCCGACGCTCGCGCAGTCGTACTCCCGGCCCGTCTGCGACACGTCCTTCGCCGCCGGCGTCTCGCAGCAGGCGCAGGGCAGCTGAGCCGGGCGGTGCGACGGCACGCGGGGTCCCCCGCAGCACCGGAGGACGACCGGAAAGAGGGACCCCGCCGGGCAGCGCTTATCGTGCCCGTATGCATACGTATCCGACGCAGGCCGTGGTCCTGGCGGGCGGCCAGGGCTCGCGGCTGCGGCCGTACACCGACGACCGCCCCAAGCCGATGGTCGAGATCCCGGGGACCGGGACTCCGATCATCGGCCATCAGCTTGCCTGGCTGGCCGCAGAGGGCGTGACCGACGCCGTGGTCTCCTGCGGGCACCTCGCCGAGGTGCTGCAGGACTGGCTGGCCACCGCCGACCTTCCGCTCCGGGTCACGACCGTCGTCGAGTCGGAGCCGCTGGGCCGGGGCGGCGGCCTCAAGTACGCCGCCGCGAGCCTTCCCCACCCCGACCGGCCCTGGTACGCCACCAATGGCGACATCTGGACGCGTTTCTCGCTGCGCGAGATGGCCGGGTTCCACGCGGAGCGGGATGCGACCGCGACGCTCGCGCTGGCCCGGCCGCGCATTCCGTGGGGCGCGGTGGAGACCGACGAGTTCGGCCATGTTCTCGACTTCATCGAGTCGCCGCCGTCTCCGTATCTCATCAACGCGGGCGTGTACGTCTTCTCCGCGGCCTTCACGGCCCTGCTGCCAGACCGTGGGGACCATGAGCGCACCACGTTCCCCCGGCTGGCGCGTGAGCGCGCCCTGGCCGGGTTCCCGCTGCCGCAGGGGGCGTACTGGCGGGCGATCGACACGGCGAAGGACCTCACCGAGGCGGCGAAGGAACTCTCCGCGCACGCGCCACGCTGACAGACGCCGGGCATGGCTCGGCGCACGGCTCGGGCACAGCGCCGGGGTACGTCGCGTACGTCGGCATACGCCGGAGGGGCGGTCACCGAGCCCCGGCTCGGCGACCGCCCCTCGGTCTGTCGGGGCCTGTCGGGCGTCAGCCCAGGAGGCCGCCGATCGGGTTCCGGTTGCCGCCCGAACCTCCGCCTTCGCCGCCTCCGCCGTTGCCTCCACCGCCGCCGGAGCCGCCGTCGCCGGACCCGCCCGTACCGCCGCTCCAGGCGCCGCCGTCACCGGTCGAGGAGGGGCCGGAGTTGCTGGACGGCGGGTTCACCGGCTCGGACTGTGTGGGGGACTGCCGGCTGTCGGCTCCCTGGGACTGGCTGGGGCTGCCCGACTCGCCGACGCGTGCGGTCTCGCTGACCGTCTCGGACGGCTCGGCCTTCTCCGCGGAGGGGCTGCTCGTCTCGCTCTTCGACGGCTCGGGCTGCCGCTCCGCCTCGCTGGAGGGGCTGCGTCCGCCCGATTCGCTCGGCAGCGGGGCGCCCGGGAGGTGGTTGGTCGGGTCGACGTTCGGACCCGGTACGGTCACGAGATCCGTGGACCGTACGGCGCCGCCGAGGATCGAGCCGATCAGCAGCGTCAGGCCGACGACGACGGCGGCGAGGACTCCGCCGCGCCGCAGCACCCGGCGCCGCAGCTCCCACAGCTCGGAGCGCGGGCCGAGCTTCCGCCAGGCCTCGCCCGCGAGTCGCCCGTCCACCGAGTAGACGGGTGCGCCGGCGATGATCAGCGGGGACCAGGCGGCGAGGTTCATGATGTCCGGTGCGTCGTACACCGGGACGGTCCGCCAGCTCACGGTCATGATCAGCGCGGCGGAGAGCAGCGCGCCGACGACGGCCGCGACGCGCTGCCAGAGGCCGAGGACGGTCAGTACGCCGACGACGACCTGCAGGAACGCGACGGTGAGTCCGGCGCCGACCGGATGCGAGAGCGCGAAGTCGCGCAGCGGCTCGGCGAGTGCCCAGGGCTCCAGGGAGGTCAGCCACTTGACCATCGAGCCGCGCTCGCCACCGTCGAAGTAGACGGGGTCGCAGAGCTTGCCCATGCCCGCGTAGATCGAGATGAAGCCGAGGAAGACGCGGAGCGGGAGCAGTACGACGCCGAGGTTCATCCGGCGGCCGGGGTAGTAGGCGTGCCGGACGGCGCCCTGCGCGGCGGTCGCGGGCGGCCGCTCGCCGATGTCGTAGGCGAAGTCGGGCTCTTCCTCGGCCTCTTGCCCGTACGGCTCGTACGCGTCGTACGCGCCCTCCGCCTGCCGCATCGGCGGCAGGAGTGGTCGTCCCGGGCGGCCGCCCTGGGCGCCGATGACGGGCGTGGGCATGGTGTCGGAGGCCAGGTCGACACGGGGGATGACCTGGGTGGCGGTGCCGCCGTCGTAGCCTCCTCCGGCGTGCGTGACCGCCCCGGAGCTGCGCATGGCCTGCAGCAGGCCGGTGGCGCCCGGGTCGCCCGGAGCGGACTTCCCGCTCCACACGACGGGCGCACGGCGGCGCGCCGTCGTACCCGCGCCACTGAGGGAGGGGATCCTGGCGGTGTCCGCCGTGCCTCGTGCGGGACGTGCGGTCCGGCTCGGGCCGAGTCTCACCCGGAAGCTGGCGTGGTTCACGATGACCTGCGCGGGATCGCAGTCCACCTTGACCATGCTCAGGGGGAGCTGCTCGTCGAACCCGGGCCGGGGCGTTCTGGTGTCCACACTCATCTAACCGAGTGACCTGTGTTTAGGACACTGCCTTGACGGCCGTGAAATGTCCGAGACCCGTCAAGATCGGCACATCGTTCCGAGTTGAGGAACCGGCGTTCGGTTGTGCCGCGTCAGTCGCCCCTCGGTTCAAGGAAGTTGACCGGGAGGGGAAGGCGGATCCATGGCCGACGGTGCCGGCGGGGGCGGCCCGCGAACCGCCGGTCAGCTCGTCTTCGGGGGTTTCACTGTTCCGTGACGGCGCGGGCGCTCGGCGACCAGTGGCTCCCGACCGGCCCACCGCCGCGCCCACGCCCTGTGTGGGGGCGCGCCGTACCCCCACACAGCGCGACAGGTCAGCCCCTGCGGCGCGCCGCCTCGTACAGCACCACGCCGGCCGCGACGCCCGCGTTCAGGGACTCCGCTCCACCCGGCATCGGGATGCGGACGCGGAAGTCGCAGGTTTCGCCGACCAGACGGGAGAGGCCCTTGCCCTCGCTGCCGACGACGATGACGACCGGGCCGTCGAGGGCGTCGAGCTCGCCGACCTCGACCTCGCCGTCCGCCGCGAGGCCGACGACGGTGATGCCGGCCTTCTGGTAGGCCTCCAGGGCGCGGGTCAGGTTGGTGGCGCGGGCGACCGGGGTACGGGCGGCGGTGCCCGCGGACGTCTTCCAGGCGCCGGCCGTCATGCCGGCGGCGCGGCGCTCGGGGACGACCACGCCGTGGCCGCCGAAGGCCGCGACGGAGCGGACGACCGCGCCGAGGTTGCGCGGGTCGGTGACGCCGTCGAGGGCGACGATCAGCGGGTCCTCGCCGTCGTCGAAGGCGGCGGCCGCGAGGTCCTCCGGGTGCGCGTACTCGTAGGGCGGGACCTGAAGGACGAGCCCCTGGTGGTTGAGCCCGTTCGTCATCCGGTCCAGCTCGGCCCGCGGCGCCTCCATCAGGTGGATGTTGCCGCGCTGCCCGGCGAGCTGGAGCGCCTCGCGCACCCGCTCGTCGTTGTCGATGAACTGCTGGACGTACAGCGTCGTCGCGGGTACGCCGTCGCGCAGCGCCTCGAAGACGGGGTTGCGGCCGACGACCATCTCGGACGAGCCCTTGCCGCCGCGCCGGGCGACGGGGCGCCGCAGGGCCTGCTTCGCCTTGGCGTTGGCGACACGGTTCTTCACATGACCCTTGCGGGCCGAGGCAGGCGGCGTCGGGCCCTTACCCTCGAGGCCGCGGCGTCGCTTGCCACCGCTGCCGACCGTCGCGCCCTTCTTGTTGGACGTACGGCGGTTCCTGCGCTGGCTGTTCCCGGCCATGACCTTCCTGTTCCTCTGGATCTGCGATCCACATGCAGATGCGGGTCGCGTGTGTACGTAAGACAAAGTGTGCCGCCCGGACGGCCGGGCGGCACACTGTCGCTGGTCAGCGGGGTCCGAGTGTCCAGCGCGGGCCGTCCGGGCTGTCCTCGATGACGAGCCCTGACTGGTTGAGCTGGTCGCGGATCGCGTCCGCCGTGCCCCAGTCCTTGCGGGACCTGGCCGCCTCGCGCTGCTGGAGCACCATCTGTACGAGGGTGTCGACGACGCCGTGGAGGTCCTCGCCGCGGTCGGTCTCGTCGGCCCATTGCGGGTCGAGCGGGTCCAGGCCGAGGACGCCGAGCATGGCCCGCACCTCGGCGAGCCGGGCGACGGCCGCTTCCTTGTCGTCGGCGGCCAGGGCGCTGTTGCCCTGCCGGACCGCGGTGTGGACGATGGCGAGCGCCTGCGGCACACCCAGGTCGTCGTCCATGGCCTCGGCGAAGGCGAGCGGCACCTCGGCGGCGGGAGCGACCGCCTCCCCTGCCTTTTCGGTGACTCGCTGCACGAATCCCTCGATACGCGCGAACGCCGACTCGGCCTCGCGCAGGGCCTCCTCGCTGTACTCGATCATCGAGCGGTAGTGCGGGGTGCCCAGGTAGTAGCGCAGCACGATCGGCCGCCACTGCTTGACCATCTCGCTGACGAGCACCGAGTTGCCGAGCGACTTCGACATCTTCTCGCCGCTCATCGTCACCCAGGCGTTGTGCACCCAGTACGACGCGAAGTCGTCACCGAACGCCTTGGCCTGCGCGATCTCGTTCTCGTGGTGCGGGAAGACCAGGTCCAGGCCGCCGCCGTGGATGTCGAAGGCGGAGCCCAGGTACTTGTGCGCCATGGCCGAGCACTCCAGGTGCCAGCCCGGGCGCCCCCGCCCCCACGGCGTTTCCCAGGACGGCTCACCCGGCTTCTCCGCCTTCCACATCGCGAAGTCCCGCGGGTCCCGCTTGCCGGTCTCGCCCTCACCGGAGGGCTGCCGCAGATCGTCGATGTCCTGGTTCGACAGTTCCAGGTAGCCGGGGAAGGAGCGCACGTCGAAGTAGACATTGCCGTCGGCCTCGTAGGCGTGGCCGCGCTCGATCAGGCCGCGCATCATCTCGACCATCTCGGTGATGTGGCCGGTGGCCCGCGGCTCGTACGTCGGGGGCAGGCAGCCCAGGGCGTCGTAGCCGGCGTTGAACGCGCGCTCGTTCTCGTAACCGATGGACCACCAGGGGCGTCCCTGGAGCGCCGACTTGGCGATGATCTTGTCGTCGATGTCCGTCACGTTGCGCACGAACGTGACGTCGTAGCCGCGGTGATCGAACCAGCGGCGCATGATGTCGAAGTTGAGTCCGGACCTGATGTGCCCGATGTGCGGGGCGGACTGCACGGTCGCGCCACACAGGTAGATCGAGACACAGCCCGGCGTGAGCGGGACGAAGTCACGGACCTGCCGGGCGCTGGTGTCGTACAGCCGAATAGTCACCACTCAAGAGTAGTGGCCCTGCGGCAGTGCCCCGCGCCCCTTGGGGACGCGGGGACGAATTGTGACCGGAAGCCCAGCGGAGCCACGGAATGCCACGAAAGGCCACGGAGGGCCGGGGAGCGGTCAGGCGAGCGAACCGACGACCTTCCGCGGGGTGACCCGGACGACCACGCGCGCAGCGTCCTTGTGGGCCTCCGGGTTGAACTCGGCGTACGGCTTGCCGGTGTACTTCATGGACAGTTCGTCGATGAGCTCCTGGCCGCCTTCGGTGGTGAGCGTGGCGGTGCCGCGGATCTCGCCGTACAGGTACGGCTCGTCGAAGGGCTGGACGAGCACGGTCACCCGCGGGTCGCGCCTGATGTTCTGCTCCTTGCGCCGCCCGACGGTCGTCGAGATCAGCAGATCGTGGCCGTCACGCTTCACCCAGACCGGAGACACCTGAGGGCTTCCGTCGGGCTGGATGGTGGCGAGTTTGACGAACACGGGGCCGTCGAGGATTTCTTTGAGCTTGTCACTGAGTGCGGCGGTCACGGTGCGGTCCTCCTGAACCGGTTGCACAGGAATTGATTCACTTCACAACCGCTACCCCACGCAGGCGCCCGCACCGTGTCAGGACGCGCGACTGCATCCTCCCGGGGGACACCCCCGGGGACCCCCGGCCTACGAACCCGTCACCCCAGGCGACCCGTGCTGTCGCCGTGCGGCGAGGTGCGGTACACCAGCGCCGTGGCGATCGCCGCCAGCCCTTCGGCCCTGCCGGTGAGCCCGAGTCCGTCCGTCGTCGTGCCGGACACGGACACCGGCGCTCCGACCGCCGCGCTCAGCACCTTCTGCGCCTCGTCGCGGCGCTTGCCGATCTTGGGCCGTACGCCGATGACCTGGACGGCGACATTGCCGATCTCGAAGCCCTCGGCACGGACGATCCGGGCGGCCTCGGCGAGCAGGGTCACCCCGGCGGCGCCGGACCACTCGGGGCGGCTGGTGCCGAAGTGGGCGCCGAGGTCGCCGACGCCGGCGGCGGAGAAGAGGGCGTCGCAGGCGGCGTGGGCGGCGACGTCGGCGTCGGAGTGACCGGTCAGGCCGTACCCGTCGCTGTCCGGGCCTTCCCAGAGCAGTCCGGCGCACCACAGTTCGCGGCCCTGCTCGAAGGCGTGGACGTCGGTGCCGATGCCGACCTGCGGCAGCGGGAGACGAGATGCGTCAGAAGCCATCGTTGGCCCTCCTGCGGGCGAGTACGGCCTCGGCGAGGACGAGGTCCAGCGGGCGGGTCACCTTGAACGCCTCTTCATGGCCGGGTACGACCACGACGGGCACGCCGAGCTGCTCGACCATGCTCGCGTCGTCCGTGACGTTGTCGGTGACGGTCTCGTGGGCGCGTACGAGGATGTCGCGGTCGAAGCCCTGCGGGGTCTGCACGGCGCGCAGCCTGGCTCGCTCGGGGGTGGCGACGACCGGCTCCGGCTCGCCCTTCTCGCGCGGCTCGACCTGCTTGACGGTGTCGGCGAGCGGCAGGGCGGGGACGACGGCGGGTGCGCCGTCCCGTACGGCCTCGATGACGGCGTCCACGGTGTCGACGGGGACCAGTGGGCGCGCCGCGTCGTGCACGAGGACGGTGCTGACCGTCTCGGGGAGCGCGTCGAGTCCTGCGCGTACGGACTCCTGGCGGGTGTCGCCGCCGGCCACGACGAGGAAGTCGGTCCGCTCGGGCAGGGCGTGGTCGTCGAGGAGGGTCTTGACCTCGGCGGCACCTTCCGGCGGGGCGACCACGACGACGAGCGAGACGGCCCGGGAGGCCGCCATGGCGCGCACGGCGTGGATCAGCAGGGGGGTGCCGTTGAGGGTGCGGAGCGCTTTGGGCGCGCCCGGGCCGAGCCGTACGCCCCGGCCTGCCGCGGGGATCACCACGGCGGTGCGGCCGGTGCGCGTTTGGTCTGACATCGGTTCCACTCCGGAGGTCGGGGAGGACGTCCCCCTTTGGCATGCCCAGGGTGGATCGGCATGGCCAGGTTTGTTTGGTCGGCCGATATGGGTATGGCCAGAGCGTGCCGGGCGCGACGCCTTGACCGGACCCTTTCCGTGACAACTGGTTGAGCCAGCTGCGCCAGCTGCCCGGGCCCGGCACACCAAGGATGTCGGGGGACGGGGGACGTGGGTGATTGAGATTCTGAGGCGGCTCGCGTGCCGTGCGGTGCCTGCGAGGCACATGCCGCGATGAACATGCCGCAGTGCCCGGCGACACAACCTTCCAGCTGGTCAGCGGGCACCGCGGCATTCAGTTCTGCACCGTGGACGCTTGCCTGTATCTGAGCCTGGTATCAGGACGGCGTCCTGGTAGTCAGGACCGCGTCAGGACGCGAGGACCTCGTCGAGCAGAGCCTCGGCCTTGTCCTCGTTCGTGTTCTCCGCGAGTGCCAGCTCGCTCACCAGAATCTGGCGAGCCTTGGCCAGCATGCGCTTCTCTCCCGCGGAGAGACCGCGCTCACGCTCGCGACGCCACAGGTCACGCACCACTTCGGCGACCTTGATGACATCGCCGGAGGCGAGCTTCTCGAGATTTGCCTTGTAGCGACGGGACCAGTTCGTCGGCTCCTCGGCGTACGGCGCGCGCAGCACGTCGAAGACCCGGTCCAGCCCGTCCTGACCGACCACATCGCGCACGCCAACGAGATCCGCATTGTCCGCCGGCACACGTACCGTCAAGTCGCCCTGGGCGACCTTGAGCACCAAGTAGGTCTTGTCCACGCCTTTGATCTGGCGAGTTTCGATGGCCTCGATCAGCGCGGCCCCGTGATGGGGATAGACCACGGTGTCGCCAACCTTGAACGTCATGTGACAGGTACCCCTTCCGTGGCTATCCAGGGTAACACGAGAACGGCTTCTTCTGAATGGCGTTTTCGCAGGTCAGGGCATATCTCGGGGCTTGACAACAGCAACATGAACGTGCTGCGGACGCCTTCCGGAAGGGGGTATTCGCAGGTCGGAGCGGCTGTGCGCGCGCACAGAAACGCGCACGTTACATGCACCACAACCCCTACCCAAGCGGACGAACGTCCCGATTTGCCTGGTTCCAAGCAGTGTACTTCGCGTACTCCGTTCGAGGCCCGGTCACCCGTCCGGCGGGACGGCGAGAACGAATCCGGAATTGATCACCGGGCACCCGTCGGAGGTTTTCCGTAAGGAATGTGTGAGGGCCCACGGAATTGATCAACCTGGTTATGTGAACGGCAGACGAAATCCGGCTCCGGGGAGGGCGGGGCTGCGCGCGCGGGCGGGCCGGGCCGGGGCGGGGCCGTTTCGGGGGCGGGTCGGGTGCGGGACCCCGACGGGGGGTCGGTAACCTAAGCGCGCTGACACACCTTTAGCCCGTCCGTACGTCCTAGGAGATGCCGCCGCCGTGAGCAGCAGCCTTCGACGCGGCGCCCTCGCCGCCACCGCCCTTGCGATCTCGATCGCCTCGCTCTCCGCATGTGCTGCGGGCAACAATGCCCAGACGCTCGAAGTCAAGCCGGACAACGCCGAGACCTCGGTCGGAGACATCAAGATCCAGAACGCGGTGGTGATCACGCAGGCCGAGCCGAAGGCGGAAGGCCCGGCGGTCGTCTCGGCGACGCTGTTCAACAACAGCACGGAGGAGCAGACGCTCGAGGCCGTCACGCTGCCCGGCACCACGGCGACGGTGAAGCTCACGTCCGCCAAGGGCTCGGGTCCGGTGACGCTCCCGGCCGGCGGCTCGATCGTCCTCGGCGGCAAGGGCAATGCGGCCGCGACCATCGAGAACAGCGCCGCGAAGAACGGGGACGTGCAGACCATCGCGTTCCGGTTCAGCGAGACCGGGGATGTCAGCATCGACGCGTTCGTCGTTCCCGCGACCAGCTACTACAAGGACTTCGGCCCGACCGGAGCGCCGCAGGCCCCGGCGGAGTCGCCTGCCGCCACGCCGACGGGCAGCCCCACCGGCAGCCCGACCGCCCCGGAGGGCGAGCACGGCGGCGAGGCCACGACGACGCCGTCCGGCTCCTCTTCGGCCTCGCACGACGCGGGCCACTGACGCACGTACGGCGGGGGGGGGGGGGGGGGGGGGGGGGGGGGGGGGGGGGGGGGGGGGTGTGGCGGGGTGGTGTGTTCTGCTTTTTGTCTGGTTGGGTTTGTTTCCTGTGTCTTGTTTGTTTCGTTGATGTTTTTCTGTCTTTTGT